>DATFES010000188.1:0-3972 GCA_035250945.1 Alphaproteobacteria bacterium
CGCCGGCACGCGACCCAACGACGGCGTCTCGCCGACGACTTGCGCCGGCGGCGCGGGTATATCGACCGGGCCGTTCTCGGTCTCGACGCGCGCGCGCCGCAATTGCGGATGGCGCGAGAAATCCGCCACGGAATTCACTTCGCCATAGGCGATCTGTGCGGCGCGCAGTCGCGCGACGAGCGCGTCGCGATCGAGCGCGCCGATGCTCTGTTGGACGCGCGCATCGACCTTGGCGCGGTTCTTGACGCGCGCGACGTTGTCCATGAACTCGGGATGCACGGCGAGCGAGGCGTCGTCGAGGATCTCGGCGCACATCTTCGTCCACTCGCGTTCGTTCTGGATCGAAATCACGATCGGCCTGCCGTCCTTGGTCGTGAACACGCCGTAAGGGGCGACGGTGGGATGGGCAAGCCCGACCCGTTCGGGCGCTTTGCCAAGATAATCGTAGTGGAGCAGCGGCACGGTCATCCACTCGGCCATGCCATCGAACAGCGAAACCTTGATCGTGCTGCCCTCACCGGTGCGATCGCGGCGGATCAGCGCCTCGAGGATCGCCATGTACGCGTACATGCCGGCGCCGATGTCGCAGACCGATACGCCGACACGCCCCGGCCCCTCGGGCCTCCCGGTGACGGCGGCAAGGCCTGACTCGGCTTGAACGAGGAGGTCGTACGATTTCATCGCCGCATATGGGCCTTCCTCGCCATAGCCCGAGATATCGCAGGTAATGAGATGCCGGTATTCGCGCCGCAAGTCGCTCGACGCGAAGCCGGAGCGCGCCGCCGCGCCCGGCAGCAGGTTTTGGATGAACACGTCGGCCCGCGCGATCATGCGGCCAAGCAGGGCGGCGTCGCCGCCGTCCTTGATGTCGAGGACCAGCGATTCCTTGCCACGATTGAGCCAGACGAAATAGCTCGCCAGGCCGCGCGCCGCCTCGTCGTAGCCACGCGCGAAATCGCCCTCGCTGCGCTCGATCTTGATGACGCGGGCGCCGGCGTCGGCCAGCCGCGAGGAACAGTACGGCGCCGCCACCGCCTGCTCGAGCGAGACCACCAGCAGGCCATCGAGAGTTCGCGCCATGTCAGTAAGACCGCGGCAGGCCGAGGACATGCTCGGCCAGATAGGAAAGAATCAAATTGGTCGAGATCGGCGCCACTTGATAAAGTCGCGTCTCGCGGAATTTGCGTTCGACGTCGTATTCCTCGGCGAATCCGAAGCCGCCGTGGGTCTGCAAGCACATGTCGGCGGCCTGCCATGAAGCATCGGCGGCCAGTAGTTTCGCCATGTTCGCTTGCGGGCCGCAGGATTGCCCGGAGTCGAAGAGCGCGATCGCCTCGCGGACCATGAGCGCCGCCGCCTCGCGCGCGGCGTAAGCGCGCGCGATGGGAAACTGGACGCCTTGGTTCTGGCCGATCGGACGACCGAAGACGACGCGCGACTTGGCGTAGTCGGTCGCCTTGGCGATGAACCAGCGCGCGTCGCCGATGCATTCGGCGGCGATCAGCATGCGCTCAACGTTCATCCCATCGAGGATATAGCGAAAGCCCCTGCCCTCCTCGCCGATCAGATTCTCGGCAGGGATTTCAAGGTTGTCGAAGAAAACTTCGGTCGTCGCATGATTGATCATGGCGCGAAGCGGGCGGATGGCGAGCCCATTGCCGAGCGCTTCACGCATGTCGACCAGGAACACCGACAGGCCGTCGGTGCGCTTTTTCGCCTTCTCGCGCGGCGTGGTGCGCGCCAGCAGCAGCATCAGGTCGGAATGCTCGGCGCGACTGGTCCACACTTTTTGTCCATTGACGACGTAGCACCCGCCTTGTCGCACCGCCGCCGTTCGAATCGCCGTCGTGTCGCTTCCCGCGGTCGGTTCGGTGACGCCGAACGCTTGCAGGCGCACCGCGCCGGACGCGACCTGCGGCAACCAGCGCGCTTTTTGTTCCCTGCTGCCGTGTTTGAGCAACGTCCCCATCGTATACATCTGGGCGTGACACGCCGCGCCGTTGCCGCCGGCGGCGTGGATCTCCTCGAGGATCGCCGCCGCCGCGGAGACACCGAGCCCGCTGCCGCCGAATTCCTCGGGAATCAGCACCGCAAGCATCCCGGCGTCGGAGAGCGCCTTGACGAATTCGCTTGGATACCGGCGCTCGCGATCGAGCGCCCGCCAGTACTCGCCCGGAAAGCGGGCGCACAGCGACCGCACCGACTCGCGGATCTGCGCCAGCTCCTCCCCGTCGTGGGCCATGCACCCCTCGATTCCCGTCGATCGGCACCTTATAAACAAAGTCGATGGGCTTCAAATCCAAAGCCGCGCCGGCGTGAACGCTCGCGACAATCTCGATGTGATCCGCGAGCTTTTGCCGCTCAAGGGCACGCGCGTGATCGATGTCGGCTGCGGCGAGGGCGCGTTGACGCGATTTCTCGCCGGCGAAGGCGCGCATGTCGTCGGCGTCGAACCCGGCCGTGCGATGATCGAGAAGGCGCGCGCGGCGCCGCGGATCGCGGACGAGGAATTCGTGGCCGGAACCGGCGAAAAGCTCCCGCTGCCCGACGCCTCGGTCGACGCGGTCGTCTATCTCAACGCGCTCCATCACGTTCCGGTCGCCGACCAGGAGCAGGCGGTGCGCGAGGCGGCGCGCGTGCTCAAGCCCGGCGGGCGCTTCTTGGTGATCGAGCCGCTGGCCGAAGGCGTCTATTTCGATCTCGTACGGGCGGTCGAGGACGAAACCGAGGTGCGCGCCGCGGCCTATCGGGCGCTCGATGCGGCCAATCGCGTTGGGCTGCGCGCGGACCGCGAGATGGTCTACGCCGCGCCGGTCAAGTTCGCCGATTTCGCGGCGTTCGAAGCGCGCATGAAATCGGTCGACCCGGCGCGGGCGCCGATCGTCGATCGGCTGCGGGAGGACCTGGCGCGCCGCTTCGCCGCCGCCGGGCGATCTGCCGCCGACGGCGTGCATTTCCGCCAGCCCACCCGGGCCAATCTCTTCGTCAAATCAAGCTAGCCCGCGCGTCGGACGAGCTCGGCGTAGAGCGCATCGGGGATCGCAATGCCGTCGGCCGCGGCTTTGGCGCGGTGCTTGAGGCGGCGCTCCCCGGGAAGGCGCGTGCCGGGTTCGGCGAGAATAGCGTTAGCCAGGTCGGCGACGCGCTGGGCGAAGCCATGTCCGACAAATCGAACCGGATCGAGAACGAGAAAGAACTGCCCCACCCGCGGCGGCGGGCCTTTGGCGTCGAAGAACGAGCTTGCTTCATATCCGAAACGCGCGCCAGTGAGCGCCGCGGCGAGGATCTCAACCATCAGCACCAGCGCGTATCCCTTGGCGTCGCCCATCGGCAGCATGGTTCCCGCCAGCGCCGCCCGGGCGTCGGTCGTCGCGCGTCCCTCGGCGTCGAGCGCCCAGCCTTCCGGGATCAGCTCGCCCTTTTGTGCGGCGACCATGATCTTGCCGCGGGCGACCTTCGACAGCGATAAATCGATGACCAACGGCGGAGCGCCGCGCCGCGGACACGCGAAGGCGATCGGATTGGTGCCGAAGATGCCCCGGCGGCCGCCCCACGGTGCGATGCCCGCCGGCGAGTTGCCGAAGGCGAGCCCCACCAGCCCGTCGGCGGCAAGCGGCTCGACGTGATACCCGGCGGCTCCGAAATGATGCGAGTTGGTGACACCGAGCGCGCATAGGCCGGTATCGCGGGCTTGTATGCGGGTTTGCGCGAGACCGAGCGCGATGGCCGGAAACGCGAACCCATCGCCGGCGTCGACCATGAGGACCGCTGGCGCTGTTTGCCGCAACACCGGCGACGCCCTGCCATCGACCTTTCCGGCCACCGCCTGATCGCAGTATGCGGGAACGCGCGACAGGCCGTGACCGGCGAGTCCGTCGGCCTCGGCGGCGACGAGCGCGCGGGCGACCGCTTCGGCGTTCTCGACCGTGGCGCCGGCGGCGACGAGCGCGCGCACCGCCAGGCCATGCGCCT
>DATFES010000214.1:0-5096 GCA_035250945.1 Alphaproteobacteria bacterium
GCCTATTTGCTCGACCCGGCATACGAGGCGGCGCTGTGGCCGCTGCGCCACGGCAAGATCAAATCCGATCTGATCGAAGTCGAGACCACCGCGCTGGCCATTCCGGCGCTGCTTCAGGCGACCGGCGCCAAGACCTACGACGTCATCATGACCGCGGCGGTGGGCGTTCCCGGCGCGCTCGACCGCGGCCTACAGCTCCGCATCATGGCGACCGGCTTGCGCTATCACAAGAACGGCGACGGCGCCGACATCTGGGTGCTCGCCGACAGCCCGATCAAGACCGTCGCCGACCTCAAGGGCAAGACGATCGGCGCCTATTCATTGCGCTCGACCGGCATCACGCTGGTGCGGATCGCGCTGTGGAAGGCGCACGGGCTCAACGTCGCGCTCGACGGCGGCGACATGAAATGGGTCGAAGTGCCGGCGCCGCAACTCCCCGCCGCGCTGTCGTCGAAGAACGTCGACGCCGCGACGCTGATCCACAGCCAAGCGTACAAGGCGGCGCAGGGCAAGGACTACCGCTCGCTGGTGCGCACGGCGCCGGCGGTGAACGAAGTGTTCGGCGGCCGCGCCGTCTCGGCGGTGCATGTCGGCTACCCCGAGAAGCTGGCCCAGCGTCCGGCGGCGTTCAAGGAGTTCGCGCGGATGCTGCGCGCCTCGATCGAATACACGTTGGAAAACCACGGCGAGGTCTTCAATGCGGCGGCGAAGGAGACCAATGTCGATGTCGATTTCTTCAAGACCTGGTTCAACAGTTTTTCCGAGGCGCCGATGGCGATCTCGGAGGGCGACCTCAAGGCGATCCAGAAGGTCTGGGAAGTCGGCCAGGAGATGGGGTTGGTCAAGAACGTGCCCAAGGTCGGCGACCTCGTTTGGGAGCACGCGATCCGCGAGTAGGCGCAGTTGACGACCGACCCGGCGGCGGCGCTGGCGGCGCTCGAGCGGCGCCGCCGCGCCGCAGCGCACCTCTTCACGCTCGCAGTACTCGCCGCCTGGACGCTGTTCGCGGCGACCCAGCCGGCCTATGTCATGCCCGGACCGCTCGACGTCGCCGTCAGCCTTGCCGCCTTTCTCGCCAACCCGCACATGCTGCGCCACATGGCGCAGTCGTTGTTCCACGTCGGCGCGGCCATCGCTGTATCGTTCGCGCTCGGCGCGGCGCTGGCGCTTCTGGCGCACTACGCGCCGCTCTTCCGCTTGATGGTGCACGGGCGGATCACGCCCTTCCTCAATTCGTTCTCCGGCATCGGCTGGACGCTGCTCGCCGTGCTGTGGTTCGGCCTCAACGCGACGACGGTGGTTTTCGCCATCAGCATGGTCCTGACCCCGTTCGCCATAATCAATCTGCGGGCCGGACTGGACACGCTCGATCCCGAAATGATCGAAATGACGCGAAGCTTCGGGCGCCGGCGTCTGCGCGCCTTCCGCCTCGTCGTCCTTCCATCGCTGCAGCCGTTCATTTTCGCCACGCTGCGGATTTCCTTCGGCGTGTCGTGGAAGGTGGCGTTGACCGCCGAGTTGTTCGGCGGCAACGCAGGCTTCGGCTATCTGTTCAACCTGGCGCGTCAGGATTACGACACGCCGCTGATCTTCGTCGTCATCGTGCTGATCGTCGCCTTCGTCTACGCGGTCGATCGCTTCGTCTTTTCGGCCATCCAGACGCGGCTCACCCGGCATTATGAAAGCGCCTGAGCGACATGGATTCGCGGCGCGCCTCGTCGCCGAGGGCGCCGTCGTCGCGTTCGTGCTGGCGTGGTGGGCGACGGCGCGAGGTTTGCCCGAATTCGTGCTGCCGGGACCGTTCGTTGTCGGCGAACGTCTGGTGCGCCTGTTCGTCGATCCGGTATTTCTCGGCCACACGCTGGCGAGCGCCGCGCGCGTCGTCGGCTCGGTCCTGCTCGCCACCGCGATCGGCTTCGCGCTGGCGCTGCTGGCCGAGCGCGTCAGCGTGGCGAACCACGCCGTGAACCGCCGGCTGCTGCCGGTTCTCAACGCCATCCCTTCGGTTGGATGGGCTATCCTCGCGGTCATCTGGTTCCAGGTCTCCGATTTCTCGGTGATGTTCGTCCAGGTGATGATCCTCGTTCCGTTCTGCCTGGTGAACGTCTCCGAGGGATTGCGCGCGATCGATCTCGAGTTGATCGAGATGGGACGCAGTTTCACCCGCTCGCGGCTGAAGCTGCTTTGGAAGGTGGCGCTGCCGCTGCTGTTGCCCTATCTCGTGGCGGCGATCCGCATGGCCTACGGAATCGGCTGGAAGATCGCGCTGGTCTCCGAGCTGTTCGGCGCCAGGCAGGGTCTCGGCGCGTTGATGCTGCGCGCCCAGGTGAGCGCCGACGCGGCGCTGGTTTTCGCCACCTGCCTGGGCATCGTCGTCATTTCCCTCGCCGGCGAAAAACTGGTCATCGAACCGCTCGCCCGGCGCGTCCAGGTCAATTGAGGAGAGAGGTCATGCCAAACGCGCCTTGGAAAACCGAGTACGTACCGGGCCAACCTCGCCTTGCGGTCGACCGCATGGGCGACGGCCCGGCCGTGGTCTTCCTGCATGGCATCGGCGGCAATCGCACCAATTGGCACGACCAGCTCCCGGCTTTCGCCGCCGAGTTCCATGCCATGTCGTGGGACGCGCGCGGTTATGGGCTGTCCGACGATTACGACGGGCCGCTCGACTTCGCCGATTTCGCCCACGACCTGAAGCGCGTGCTCGACCATTTCCGCGTCGCCAAGGCGCATCTGTGCGGCCTGTCGATGGGCGGCCGGATCTTGCAGGATTTCTATCCCCGCTATGCCGATCGCGTGGCCACACTGGTGCTGTGCGACACCTTTCCCGGCTTCGACGCCTCGTTCACTCCGGAGAAGCGCGCCGAATTCGTGCGCCTGCGCAAGGAGCCGCTGGTTCAGGGCAAGGAGCCCAAGGATATCGCGCCGGTGGTCGCCAAGACGCTGATCGGGCCGAAATCGTCGCAGGCAGCCTTCGACCGCCTTGTCGCCAGCATGACGATGCTGCACAAGGCGAGCTACATCAAGACGGTGGAAGCGACGACGCACTACGATCGCACCGCCGATCTGCCGAACATCAAGGTTCCGACGCTGCTGGTCTTCGGCGGCGACGACCGTCTGACCCCGCCGGCGATCGGCGAGCGCATGGCCAAGGAAATCCCCGCCAGCCGGCTGGTCGTCATCGCGGACGCCGGCCATTTACCCAACATCGAGCGGCCGGCGGAATTCAACGCCGTCGTGCTCGATTTCCTGCGCCAACACAAACATCGCGCGACATGAGCCGGCCGCCGGCATATCTCGGCTACGACCAGGCGGCGCTCGACCTTCAATACGACAATCGCGCCGCGGTGCCCGATGCGCCGCGCTACATTGCACGATACGGCGCACAGGCCGCCGCGGCCCATCGCGACATACCGGGTCCGCGCGGCCTCGCATACGGGACGCATGCCGAGCAATGTCTCGACGTCTTTTTGCCCGCGCGCCACGCGATGCCGGCGCCCGTCGCGATCTTCGTTCACGGCGGCCAGTGGCAATCGCTGACGCGCCGCGAGGGCGCTTTTGCAGCGACGACGCTGACCGATGCCGGCGCGATCTACGTTGCGCTCGGGTTTCGCCGCATCCCCGACTTCGATTTGGCGACGATGGTCGATGATGTGGGCGCGGGACTCGCCTGGGTGAAGGTCAACGCCGGTGCGTTCGGCGGCGATCCGACGCGGCTGTGCGTGCTTGCCCACTCCTCGGGCGCGCATCTGGCGGCCATGGCGCTCTCGGGCGGTCTTGCTGTCGCCGGCGCGGTCCTGGCCAGCGGTCTCTATGATCTCGCGCCGGTCGCCCGCACGTTTCGACAGCGTTATCTCAAGCTCGACGCCGCGGGCATCGAAGCGCTGTCGCCGCTGCGTCACGTCGCCGGCGTGCGGACAAAGCTAGTCGTCGCGGTCGGCGGCGACGAAAGCGACGAATTCAAGCGCCAGTCGTCGGCTTATGTCGACGCGCTCCACGCCGCCGGCAAGCGGGCGCGGCTATTGACGCTGCCTGGTCGTCACCATTTCGCCGCGTGCCAGGCGTTCGCCGAGGCCAACAGCCCGCTGGTCGAGGCATCGACACATCTCTTCGGCTTGCGGCGATAGGCGCCTTCAACGGAAGGCCGGCTCGTCGAAGCTGCGCAGCTTTCGCGAGTGGAGCTGGTCGATTCCCGATTCGCGCAGAATGCGCATCGTCTCGACGCCGATCATCAGGTGCTGGCTGATGCGTTCGCGATAGAGCGCCGTCGCCATGCCGCGCAGCTTGATTTCGCCGTGGATCGGCTTGTCCGAGACGCACAGCAACGTCCCATACGGGACGCGGAAGCGGAACCCATTGGCGGCGACGGTGGCCGATTCCATGTCGACGGCGATCGCACGGCTCTGGTTGAGCCGCGCGTAGAGCTCTTCATAGCGGAGCTCCCAGTTGCGATCGTCGGTCGTCGCCACCGTGCCGGTGCGCATGCGCGTCTTGAGGTCCTGGCCGGACAGCCCGGTGACCCGCGCCACGGCCTGTTGAAGCGCCACCTGCACTTCGGCGATCGGCGGCACCGGCACCGAGAGCGGCAGATCGCGGTCGAGAACATGGTCCTCGCGCACGTAGCCGTGCGCCAGCACGTAATCGCCGAGGTACTGAGTCCGGCGCAGCCCCGCGCAGTGCCCGAGCATGATCCAGCAATGCGGCCGCAGCACGGCGAGATGATCGGTGATGGTCTTGGCGTTGCTCGGGCCGATGCCGATGTTGACCAGCGATATGCCGCGGCGATCGGGCCGCGTCAGATGATATGCGGGCATTTGCGGCAGGTTCTTCAGCGCCTCGCCGCCTCCGGTCGCGCCGTCGGCGCGCGTCACCAGGTCGCCCGGTTCGACGAAAGCCGCGAATTCGCCGTCGCCCGAAGCCATCTGGCGGCGCGCGAAGTCGACGAACTCGTCGACATAGCGCTGGTAGTTGGTGAGCAGCAGGAAGCGCTGGAAATGCACCGGCGAGGTGGCGGTGTAATGCCACAGCCGCTGCAAGGAGTAATCGACGCGCTCGGCCGAGAATAGCGCGAGCGGTTTGGGCTCGCCCGGCGCCGG
>DATFES010000216.1:0-11916 GCA_035250945.1 Alphaproteobacteria bacterium
TCGCCTCGTTCTGTGCAACGCACGATACCGTGAGATGTACGACGCGATCGCGCACGAACTCAAGGAAGGCGCGACATTCGAGCGCCTGGTGCGCGCGATGACCAGCTCGCCCGAGTCGTCCGTACCGCCCGAACGGGTCGAGGAACATGTCGCGAGCCGGATGGTCTACCACCGGAACCCGCAAGGTGTGCTGGACGTCCGACGACAGAACGGCCGCTGGGTCCGCATGATCGACCGCCGCACCACCGACGGATGGACGGTCTGTATCCGTGTCGATCTTACGGATATCAAGCGTCGCGAGGCGATCCTGTCGGTGGTCAACGACACGGCGGCGCGCCTGCTGTCGGGGGCCGGATGGCGGGCGCAAGTTAAGGAGATGCTTGCCCGGCTCGGCCCCGCGGCCGGCGTCAGCCGGGTGACGTTCAGCCGCAACGAGAGCGCCGCCGACGGCGTCTATCACCAAGAAGACATTTATGAATGGGACGCGCCTGGGGTGCACCGCGTCATCGACGACAAGCGTAACCACGATCCGCGGCTCAAGGATGATCCCTTTCAGGAGTGGCGTGCGCGCCGCTCGCGCGGCGAGGTCGTCTATGGCCTCACCCGCGATCTGACCCCGGCGCAGCAGGAATGGTACAAAATTCAGGGCGTCAAATCGGCGATCCGCGTCCCGATCATGGTCAATGGCGAGTGGTGGGGCACGATCGGTTTCGATCACTGCGTCGACGAGCACGTATGGCAGCCGCTCGAGATCGACGCGCTTCGCGCCGCCGCCGGCCTGGTCGGGCTCGCGATCAATCGCGACCGGGTCGAGGCCGAGCGGCATCAGATCGAGCGGGCATTACGCGAGAGCGAACAGCGGTTCCGCGGCGTCGCCGAGGCGCACCCGGTACCGGTGGTGATCGTCCGGTTGTCGGATGGCGTGGTGGTGTATGCCAGCCAGGCGTCGCGCGCGCTTTTCGGGTCGCCCGATTATGTCGGAACGCGCGCTGCCGATTATTACGCCAATCCGGAGGAACGTCGTCGCCTCATCTCGGCAATCGAGCGGGACGGCGGCGCCGAGGGCGTCGAAGTGATGATGCGCAAGGCCGACGGCGCGGTGTTTCCGGTGGCGATCACCTCGCGGCGCATCATGTGGGAGGGGGAGCCGGCGATCGTCACCGGACTTTTCGACCTTACCGAAGCCAAACGGGCAGAGCTCGAGATCGCCCGCCAACGCGAGGCGCTTGCCCATACCGAGAAACTGACCGCATTGGGCGCGCTTCTCGCGGGCGTCGCCCACGAGTTGAACAACCCTCTTTCGGTGGTCGTCGGCCAAGCGACTATGCTCAAGGATCTAGCGGATGACGCCAAAATCGCCGCCCGCGCCGAGAAAATCCGCAGCGCCGCCGACCGTTGCGCGCGCATCGTCAAGACGTTCCTCGCCATGGCGCGCCGGCGGCCCCCGGAGGTGACGGCGGTCGACGTCAACGCCATCGCCGAAGCCGCCCTCGACCTGTTGGCGTACAATCTGCGTACGACCGACGTCAAGGTCGTCGTCGACTTGTCGCCCGATCTGCCGCGCCTCATGGCCGATGCGGACCAGCTCAATCAAGTGCTGACGAACCTGATCATCAATGCCCAACAGGCGCTGATGGAACGTAACCCGCCGCGACGGCTTGCGATCACGACCCGCTTCGACGCAGCGCAAAGCGTCATCAGGCTTTCCGTGGCCGACAATGGGCCGGGCGTGCGGAGCGAGCTTCGCGAGCGGATCTTCGAGCCGTTCTTCACCACCAAGCCGACCGGGATCGGCACCGGCCTCGGGCTGTCGATGTGCCAAGGGGTCGTCGAATCGCACGGCGGAAGGATCGTCGTCGAGGATACGCCGGGCGGCGGAGCGACGTTCTCGATCACGATTCCCGTACGTGGCCAGGTCGCCGCGGCGGTGCGCGCCAGCGCGCAAACCGACGTCGAACGCGTCGATCGTGGCGACATCCTCGTTGTCGACGACGAGCCGGAGATGGCGCAGACCTTGGCCGAGATCCTCGCCAACGCCGGCCATCGCGTCGACGTCGCCTTCGACGGCGCCGACGCGCTCGAACAGCTTGCCCGCCGCGACTACGATCTTGTCTTGAGCGATCTCAGGATGCCGGTTCTCGATGGCCCCGGGCTCTACCAGGCGCTGGCCGAGCGCCGCCCGGCGATGATCGAGCGCATCATATTCATCACCGGCGACACGCTTGCGCCGCATGTCACCGCCTTTCTCGCCGCTACCCGCGTCGCGTGCATCGAAAAGCCGCTCAATCCGCGCGCCGTTCAGGATATCGTCGCGCGACGTCTGGCCGATCGGCGGGCGCTGAGCGGATGACGCTGCGGGCCGGCGCGTCCGGGCCGGCTTAGCCGTCGGGGTCGGGAACGAAGATATAGCCCGCGCCGCGCACCGTCTTGATGATCTGGGGGTGGGCCGGATCCTTTTCGATCTTGCGGCGTAAGCGGGCGATCCGGATGTCGATCGAGCGCTCGAAGGGCTCTTCCTCGCGGTGGTGGGCGAGACTGATGAGCTGGTCGCGGGTCAGCACCTTGAGCGGATGCTGGATAAAAACTCTGAGCAGGTCGAACTCCATCGCCGTCAGCGCGACCCCGGTTCCGTCGATACGCCGTAATTCCCGGCCGTCGAGGTCGAGCACGAAACCGCCGAATCGCCGGTGCACGCGGCCCGGCGCCGTCGACGCGGTCTTCATGAAACGGGCGGACCGCCGGCGAAGCACGCTACGCACGCGCGCAAGAAGCTCGCGAAGGTCGAATGGCTTGCCGACATAGTCGTCGGCGCCGAGTTCGAGCCCGGCGATCCGATCGTCGGTTCCGGAAAGCGCGGTCAGCATGATGATGCCGATGTCGGTCTGCTCGCGAAGATAGCGCGCCAGACTCAGGCCGCTCTGGCCCGGCATGTTGACATCGAGCAGCGCCAGGTCGATGGAGCGTCCCTCGAGCAAGGCGCGAAAGGCCGCCGCCGAGTCGGCCTGCAGGACCTTGAACCCATGACTCTCCAGATACTCGGCGATCACTTCGCGGATCTCGGCTTCGTCGTCGACGACACCGATGGTGACTTGCGTCGGCTGCGTCATGCTCCCCCGTCCGGCCGATGCGCGCGCCTCCTGGGCCTCGGTCGCGGATCGAGTATAGCAGCGATGCCGGACGCCATCCGATAGCTCGTAGACGAGGCGCATGGTCGAGCGCTCGGCTAGGCGGCGCGCCGGTTTCGGGACACCGGGACTTGCCGCCTCTGTGCCGGGGCAGCGGAGATATCCGCGACGGTCGTCTTGAGGACGCCAGCAGGGGAGATCTCCAACCAGCCCGCGGGCGGATGGGCCGAGACCGTCCCGCCGTGCGTGGTGAGAAAGCGGGCAAATTCGACATTTTCAGGATGCCACCAGAAGACCAGCCTGCGACAGCCGAGCGACCGCGCATGCAACGCCGCTTCGGCGAGCAACCGGCGCGCGATTCCGCGGCGGCGATGCGTGCGGTCGACCGATAGCGCCACCTCGCGCGTGTCGAAACGATCGCCTCGGAGCGCGGCAAGCTCGGCGAGACCGCGCAGTTTCTTACCTTCGAAATAACCGATCAGAATGGCGCTGGACCATTCGATCGAAGCGATCCGCGCGCTGATCGCCGGGTCGCCGAGCGGCGCATTGAACCGGAACAGCCGGTCGTGGATCGACAGATCCAGGAAATGGCGTTCGACCTGCCGCAAATCGGCGAGTCCGAGACGGCGAATCACGATGCAGCTCCTTGCGACCGACCGGTTGGCGTCGCTCGTCAGGCTGCCAGGCGGCGATTTCAATCCGCCGACGGATGCAGCAGGCTTTCGTTTCAATTGTTTCGTATCGACGGTGTTGCCGCGCGATACCGGCCGCGCGTAGCATCGCTTTGAAGCCAGTGCAACGATTTGCCGTTCCAGACGGAGGGTCGGCGGGGGAGCGAATGAAATGCCCATCGTGCGGCGCTGACAACGCCGCCAATCGGCGCTTTTGCGGCGCGTGCGGCGATGCGATGCCGGTGTTATGTCCGGTTTGCGGATTTGCCAATCAGGCGCAGGTGCGATTTTGCGGCGGATGCGGCGCCCTCATCGCGGCAACGCCAGCTTCCCGCGATTCGTCGCCGACCGAGCTCGCCGAAGGCGAACTGCGTCAAGCAACCATCCTATTCGCCGATCTATCCGGATTCACGCGTCTCAGCGGCGAACTGGACCCCGAGGAGGTGCGGCAAATTCTTGACCGCTACTATGCATGCATCGACAGTGCGATCGAACGGCATGGCGGCACGGTGCATGAGCATATCGGCGATTGCACAATGGGCGTATTCGGCGCACCTACGGCGCGCGGCAACGATCCGGAACGCGCGGTGCGGGCGGCGCTGCAAATACACCAAGGAATGCCAGCCGTTAGCGAGGCCGTGGGGCGCCAGTTGCGCGCGCACGTCGGCGTAGCCAGCGGCGAGGTTCTGATCGGTCCCGGGCGCCAGGGATTCACGATCAACGGTGCGTCGGTCAATCTCGCTTCGCGTTTGACCGGCGTCGCCGGCGAGGGAGAAATCATCATTTCCGAGCTGGTGCATCAGGCCGTGTCCGCCCGCGTAGTCTCCGAGCCGCTTGGCGCGGTTAGCGTGAAGGGGCTCGAACGGCCGATCCAGGCGTTTCGCGTCAAGCAGCTTCGTGCCGGCTCGTCGGAATTCGATCGACGGCCGTTTGTCGGCCGCCAGGGCGAGGTGAGGCAGTTTCAAAGCGTCCTGGCCGGATGTCGCGAGACGCGCAGCGGCCAGATCGTCCATGTTCGCGGCGAGGCGGGAATCGGCAAGACCCGGCTCGTCGAGGAGTTCCGCCGGCACGCCGAGGCTTCGGGTTTCGCCTGTCACGCCAGCTACGTGCTCGATTTCGGCGCGGCGATCGGCCAAGACGCGGTCCACACGCTGGTGCGCAGTCTGCTCGCGGTATCGGCAAGCGCCGCCGGCGAATCCGAGCGCGAAGCGGCGGCAAGACGAGCCCTTGACCAGGGCTTCATCGACGATCGTCAGTGCGTGTTCCTCAACGATTTGCTCGATTTGCCGCAACCGACGGCGCTGCGATCGCTGTACGACGCCATGAACAACCTGACGCGCGCCGAGGGCAAGGCGGCGACGCTTGCCGCCCTGGTCCGCGGCGCGGCGGCTCGCTCGGCGCTGCTGCTTACGGTCGAAGACGTGCATTGGGCGGACGCGACGACGCTCGGCCAGCTGGCGTCGCTTGCTGCGGCGCTCTCCGACCTGCCGGTGATCCTCGTGTTGACGTCGCGAATCGAGGGAGATCCGCTCGCTCGCGCCTGGCGACGCGCGGCGCAAGACTCGCCGATGACGACGATCGATCTCGGTCCGTTGCGACGAAGCGACGCGCTCGAGCTGGCGCGTGAGCTGGCGTCGGCAGGCGAGTCCTTCGTCGAGGCTTGCGTTGCGCGCGCCGAGGGAAACCCGCTGTTTCTCGAGCAGCTCCTGCGCAGCGACCCCAAACAGGGGGCGGGCGGCGTTCCGCCGTCGGTTCAGAGCCTGGTGCAGGCGCGGCTTGACGCGTTGACGCCAGAGGATCGGCGGGCGCTGCAAGCCGCGTCGGTATTCGGTCAACGCTTTACCGTCGGCGGGTTGCGCGCGTTGATCGAGCGACCGGCCTATGAATGCAAATCCCTGATCGAGAACCTGCTCGTCCGGCGTCAGGGCGACGCGTACTTTTTCGCCCACGCGCTGATTCGCGAGGCCGTTTATCTTTCGCTGATCCGGGCGCGGCGGCGCGAGTTGCACCGCCGCGTGGCCGCATGGTTCGGCGACCGCGACCCGATCTTGCGCGCCGAGCATCTCGACCGGGCGGACGACCCTGCGGCGCCGCGCGCATATCTTGAGGCAGCACAGGCGCAGGCCGACGCCTACCGGCCCGAACAGGCGCTTGGCCTGGTGGAGCGCGGCCTCGCCATCGCACGAAGCCGCGCCGACATTTACCCCTTATCGTGCCTGCGCGGCGAGTTGCTGCAGGACACCGGCGCAATGGCGCAGTCGATCGACGTGTTCCGGCGCGCGCTCGAACTCGCCGAGACTCCAAGCGAGCGCTCGCGGGCCTGGCTCGGCTGCGCGCAGGCGTTACGAGTGACCGATCAATTGCAAGACGCGCTCGCTGCGCTCGCGCGGGCCGAGGAAGCGGCGCGCTCGGACAATTTATTGGCGGAATTGTCGCGGATCCATTATCTGCGCGGAAACCTCTATTTCCCGCAGGGGAACCTCGACGGCTGCGCGGCGGAGCATGAAAAGGCGCTGGCGGCGGCGCGCGAAGCGGGGTCGGCCGAGCTCGAGGCGCGTGCGCTTGGCGGCCTCGGTGATGCTTATTACGCGCGCGGACGAATGATCGTCGCCAGCGAATACTTCGATCGCTGCGTCGCCCTGGCGCAGGAGCACGGCTTCGGCCGGATCGAAGTCGCCAACCGGCCGATGATCGCGCTGATGCGCTGGTACCAACTCGACCTGCCCGGGTCGCTCGCCGAGGGCGTCGCGGCGCTTGCCGCCGCCGAGCGAGTGGGACAAGCGCGTGCCGAAGTCGTCGCGCATCATGCGATATACTTCAGCGTCCTCGAGCAGACCGATTTCGCGCGCGCGGAGCGGCACGTGCAGGCGGCGCACCGTATTTCTCTGCGCCTTGGGGCACGGCGGTTCGAGGCGGAGAATTTCATGTTCCTCGGCGAGATCCGCCTGCTCCAAGGCCGACGCGAAGAGGCGCTGGCACTGCTGCGCGAAGCGCTGCAGATCAGCCGGGAGGCCGGCATCCGGTATCTTGGGCCGGCGATTCTGGGTGTACTGGGGAGGGCGGCGATCGATCCCGATGAGCGGTCGGCGGCGCTCGAAGAGGGCGAAAGTCTGCTGCGCTCGGGTGCGGTGAGCCACAATTATTTCTTTTTCTACCGTAACGCCGGCGAAGTGGCGAACCTATCGGGCGAGTGGGACAAGCTCGATCGCTACGCCGAGGCTTTGAGGCAATGCGTTGCGCCGGACGTTGTGCCGTGGGTGGAGTTTTTTGCCACAAAGAGCCGCGCGCTGGCGCGCCGCGGTCGCGGCGAGCCGGGCGCGCTCGATGATTTGGCGAGATTGCGCGCAGTCGCCGAGCGAGCGGGCATGGTCCGCGAGGCGCATTCGATCGCGCGGTTGCTCGACCGAGCTCCAATTGTGAAAGCCTGAATGACCTATAATCTGGTCCCAAAATTGACGACCATTTTTTGGAGAAGCGAAATTTAATTAAGGGTTATTAAGTAAAATCGTCTCTATGATTTCTCGACGTTTAATGTACCTTCGACTAGACTCCAATCTAGCGTGTTAACGGATTCTTTATAGTCTTAGAGAAATTATACATAACTTTATCAAAAAATCGTCGGCGACAGAATTTAGTCGAAATAAAAGAAGCGATTACCGACCGGAAAGCTTGGGGGCGATCGGTGCGGCAACGACGGGGGATGTGACGGAACGAGTCGAACGCAATACGAGGGGTTGACGATGGGCACCATCGGGATCGCTCGCCACGGTTGGCTCCGCGCAGCGCTTTGCGTTGGTCGGCTGGCGCTTGTCGCGATCGTTGTCGCACTCTGGTCGGCGGCGCCGGCGCGCGCCGATTACGATCAGGCGATGGCGGCAATCGAACGCAATGACTATCGGACGGCGCTGCAACTCCTCGAGCCTCTGGCGCGCTCCGGGCATACCGCGGCGCGTTTCCAGCTCGGCGTTCTCTATGCCGAGGGCCGCGGCACGCCGGTCGATCGGGCGAGCGCGCTAATGTGGTTTACCTGCGTTGTCGAGGGATCGGGCAGCCTCAATATGGCGATATCGGCGCGACAATGGCAGATGCGCGTCGCCGCAGGCTTGTCCAACAGCGCCGTGCGCCGCGCCCAGCTCAGTGCCCAGGGCGAGTGCCTGGGCGGCGATCCGGCGACCCTGCAGACGGCCGAGAGCACCCAGCGGCATGCGGTGCTGCCGATCCGCGAATCGACCCTTTCGGCGGTCTTCTTCTTTCCCGGCGACCTGATCGTACTCGGTATCCAAAAGGCGGCCACCAGTTTCCATCTTCGTTGGCTCGACGCGCTCGTCATGGTCCTGCTCGGCGAGCTCGGCGATTTGGTCGTAGGCTCAGTTTCGTTTTGCGTCTGGTGCATGTTCATCCGCGTGTTGTTCGTATTGACGCTGTTGGTCATCACCGCCGACGCGGTCCGCGAGCGCAAACGGCCGCCAAAAAGCACATGGGCGCCGCTTGCCCTATTCAAGCGGCGAGATCTGGACGATTTGCACTTCCGACCGTAGCGATTGCGGCCAAGGGGCGGCGGTTCGATCGGGGTCCGACTAACGCCCGATTTCGACGACGGCCCAGCCGGGGGCCTCGCTTCCGGCGGCGATCCGGCCGATATGGCGAACCGTCGAGCGGCGGCGCCATGCGGCGAGGCACTCGCCCCACGTCATCGCCCCATCGCCGCCCCAAACCAGGCATAGCGCGCCCGGCGGCAGCGCCGCGAGGCCCGCCGCGACGCGCGAAACCCAGAACGCCCTCGCGTCCTCGCGGCTCTTCCGGAGCGGGAGCCAGCGATTGGCGATAAGCCCGTGAATGATCTGGTCGTCGATGACGTATTCGTCGAGGCCGTTGGTCGGCGGATTGAGCGCGACGATGGGCCGGGCTCCGAATTCGATCCGGCGGCCTACGTCGACGAGGTCGTCGGAATGAATCTGGATCGATCCGGCCCGCTGCAGTTGGATCGCCGCGTTCACATCGCTGACAAGGTCGAGGACGACCTCGAGCGGTCGCCGCGCCCGTTCGACATAGGGCCGCCAATCCTCGTCCGGTATCGCCAGGAGCTGGTCATCGGCATGGGTCATCAATATCCGGAATCCGTCCTCGATCGAGGCGGCAAAACCCAACGCCCAGAGCAGCGCAAGATATTGCAGCCCCGATCGCTCGCATTCGGGCGCATCGGCGTGGAACAGCCGATCGAACATATCGGCGACCGGCTCGGTCAGGTAATCGCAGGCAAAATGAAATGTGGGAACGTGCGGCAACATTGCCGGCGAGGCCGTTGTCGCGAGATGACGCGCCAAATTCGGATCGATCGGCCGGCCGCCGAAGAGCGCTCGCGCGGCGATCGTCGTGCGCATGGCCGGGTCGTTGATGACCAGCCTTGCGACGCCCGCGGCGCCGAACATGAGCGGCAACAGACACGAGCCGGCGGTGAGGTCGACATACGTGACGTGGCGCCAGTCGTCCTCGGCAAGCAGATCGGCGAACGCGGCGAATATCGTCGGAACGTGTTCGGCGATATTGCCGTCCATCGGTAACATCGCGCGCTTCAACGTGGCAACGTTATCGAGCGCAACGGCGGGAGCGAGGCGATTTGACGATGCGACGGCGATGTAAGTCATCGATGGCGACCCGGCTTGTTCTCGTCCGGGAGTGTGCCAGAAGCGTTTGGCGCATGCACGAATCTAAATCGATATCGCCGGCAAATCGCCGCAGCGTCGATATCGGCGAGACGCGGATGCGTCGCCGGCTTTACGGCAAGGCCGCGCGCTGGCGAGCGGCGGTCACTATTGCGCGCGGGCGATGATCCGGCGAGCGCGGTTCACTTTCTCGACACAGTTTGGGTATTTTCCGAATTGTTGCTGGGTCTTCGCCGCCGCAAGCAGGCTTGCCGCCCAGCTCATGTCGGCGACTCCCGCCACGCCCTTGGCTTTGGCCAGATCGAGTTCCGCGTAGGCCGCGTCTAGGCCCTTCGCGCATTGCGATTCGAGGCCATTCTTCGATTGCGCCCCGGCGGCGAGAGAAATCGACATCAATGTGGCGGCGCAAACGGCGCGAATCGCAATCGTGAAGTGCATCGGTTCCTCTCCGGATTTCACAGCCACGTCACCCGTCGACGGTCGCAAAGGCCGATCTGTCGCGGTAGGCGGCCGCCAAACGATGCAAGATCGGCGGGCGACCGAAAAGCCGTGCGACCGCGGCGTCGGTTTCGTGGCACAAGACGAAATAGGATTCGCGAATTATGCGGCCGAACGTCCGCAGATCGCGAGGAAGGCGATCCTCGGCGGCGCAGATCAGGTGGTCAATTCCGAGGCCGCGCGCGATGAGGCTGGCGCGCGCGAGATGGAAACGGCTGGTGACCAGCGCTAGCGGCAGCGCGGTCCGTCGGGGTTGGAGCAAGGATTGCGCGGCGACGAGGTTTTCAAGCGTATTGCGCGAGGTCACCTCGGCGACGACCCTCTCGGATGGAACCCCTAGTCCGATGAGATATTCGCGGCCGACGATCGACTCGGCGCGCCCCATGCCGCAGGGGCGACCGCCAAGCACGATGATGGGCCCCGCGCCGCGGTTAGCGGCCGCGCGCTCGAGGCGTCGGCGGAATTCGAGCGACGGGCCGTCGTGCGACACGCGCGCCCCCAGGACGAGCGTTCCCCCGGCGCCGCGCACGTCGATCGGCGCGATGGTGGCGACCCTCGCCACGCGGTACAGGACCAAGACGAACAGCCCGCCGAGGCTCAGTGTCAGTGCAAGATTGACCAGCGCGAACAAAATCCAGCCGTCGCGGCCAAGCATGGACCGGATGGAATGAAATCGGCCGGCCGATTCGGCGGCTACGGCGCGACCAGGCGTGCCTCCGCAAATCATGGATTTGTGACAAATTTGGTCGCTCATGCCAGCCACCAATATAACATTAGCTGTGACATCAGCCGCGACCGAGGTCGACTATATCCGTCCACACGATCGCGTGGTTTTCACCAATTTTTGCGAGACTGCATATTGATTTGCGACGTGCCGCACGCAATAAAGGGTCGCAGAATTTTTCCTCCCGCTCGACGGGAGAAACGGTAAGCGGATAGCGGGGATTGGAGACCGTATGCGCGACGCAAGGTTGCAAAAAGTTACCTCCGCGGCGATGACGGCGGATTCGACGGCGGTAATGGAACATGAGGTCGCCCGCCTGCTGATCGAAACGCTCAACTTGGAGGGTAGGGCGGAGGATATCGACCCCGAGGCCCCCCTGTTCTACGACGGACTCGGGCTCGACTCGATCGATGCGCTCGAACTGGCGTTGGCGATTTCGCAGCGTTACGGAGTTACCATCAGTTCGGAAGACGAAACGAATCGCAGCATTTTCCAGTCGCTTCGAAGCCTGGCGGCGCATATCCAGCGATATCGCGTGCAGTAGGTCCGGCGCTTCCATTGCCACGCCTCGCACCGCGAGACGCCAACGGCTATGCTGCCGACGTCTCGCGGGCGCCCTATGCGGCCGGCGGTGCAGGGGTCATGGACGAGAGGGATTTGCTTCCGCTAATCAGTCGATATGGCTCCGGCAGGGTGATCTGCTGGCGTAATGGACGAGCGATCGGCGTCCCGGAGCTTTCTGCCGACGTCGCCGCCGTCGCCAATGCCCTGCCCGGCGGCCGTCACATGCTTAACGCGTGCCATGACCGTTACGCCTTCCTGGTCGGATTCCTTGCCGCGACCTTACAGCAACGCATCACGATCTTGACCAGCGACTGCTCTGCGCAGCGTATCGCCGGATTGGCCGCAGAGTTTCCCGGCGTCTTGCTCAGTGACCGACCGCAGGAACCTTGCCGCGTCCCGACGATGGTCCTTCCGCCACTCGGCGTCGGGCGTTCGTCGCCGCCCGATGGCTTGTCATATGAGATTCCGGGCGATCGCGTCGTCGCCATCGCCTTCACCTCGGGCAGCACCGGCGCTCCGACGGCGCACGGCAAGACGTGGCGAACGCTCACGATCGCCACGACGGACGCCGCCCGGCGTTTCGGCTTCGACGGCGACGCGACGCAGGCCATCGCCGCGACGGTGCCGCCGCAGCATATGTACGGTTTCGAAACAACCGTCCTTCTGCCGCT
>DATFES010000222.1:0-5164 GCA_035250945.1 Alphaproteobacteria bacterium
CCACCGTTACGGCCGGCTCGAGCCGGGCGATCGCATCGTGCTCGTCGTCACCGCCTCGGCCCATCGCGAGGCGGCGTTCGAGGCGTGCCACTTCCTGATCGACTGGCTCAAGACCAAGGCGCCGTTCTGGAAGCTCGAGGATACCGAGCACGGCGCGCAATGGGTCGCCGCGCGCGACAGCGACGACAAGGCGGCCGAGAGGTGGGTCGCACACAAAGATACAGGCGACAAAGTAAAGTGAAGTTGCCGGTTGATTGGTCCTACTTCCGGCTGGTTTCATCACGGAATGCGGCCTGAACTTCGAATGAGCGACCTGCAAAGGCCGGATCGCCGTTTCCGCCCTCGGCCTTCGTCCTTCGGGACCATCCACGTTCCGCGCCGCTGCACGCTGCAGCCGTGTTCAGATCCTCATGCTTCGACAGGCTCAGCATGAGGATTTGAACGCGTGTCAAAGGGCGATCAGGAATACGGTGGCGCAAGATGAAAGAGCGCAAGGTGAAAGGGAGAAAATTCTTCCTCGTGGTGAGCTTGTCGAACCACGAGGGCGCGCAACCGGCCGTACCTGAAGGGATCGATGTCGGTTTCGCCGCTTAGCCGCCGCGCCGGGCGAGCCTCAGCAACGCTTCGTCGAAGCGTCGCTGGCGGGCAATCTTCCGGAGCGACGGGGGCGCCTTCACGCCCGGCTTGAGCAGCGGATCGGCGATCGGCGCGAGGCTGGCAAGGGCGATCGGCACCACGCCGGCCCACACGTCGCTTGCGTAGTCCGCCTCGTCGTCGATTGGCGGACCCGAGCGCGACTTTGCCGACGCTTCCTCGATCTCCATGCTCACCATCGTCGTCGCCTTGAGCTCCTGGCGGGTCGCGGCGCGCATCATCGCCACGCGGCCGGGGTAAAGGCGCTCGATGAAGCGGTCGAGCTGTCGTGCCCGCTCGGCCGGATCGTCGACCACGCGCGCCGTTCCGAACGCCATCACCGAGCGGTAATTGATCGAATGATGGAAGCCCGAGCGCGCCATGACCAAGCCGTCGAGATGGGTCACGGTGAGGCACACCTTTAGCCCCGACGATTGCGAGCGCAGCATGCGGCTTGCCGACGAACCGTGCCAATAGAGCCGCCGCCCGTCGCGCCAATAGGCGGTCGGCGTCACGTAAGGCTGCCTGTCGATGACGTAACCGACATGGGCGATGAAGGCGGCGTCGAGAAAGGCGTAAACGGTTGTCTCGTCATAGGCCGCGCGTTCACGGCGGCGCTTCAGCCGCGTGCGGCTGGTCGGCGCAAACTCCTGCATCGCCGATCTCCCCCGGTATGGGTCGCTCGAATGGTCGTCGGACGATCAGGCGGCGGCGGTCTTGGGCGGCGTGCGGACGAGCTTCTGGAAGTCGTCCCACAGCGTGTTGGTGATCGGTCCGACCCTGAACTTGTACTGGTCGATTTCGCCGACCGGCGTGATCTCGGCGGCGGTGCCGGTCAAGAACACCTCGTCGGCCTTGCCGAGCTCCTCGGGAAAGATCGCCCGCTGGTTCACCTTGAGCTGTCGGGCGCGGGCAAGATCGATCACCGTACGGCGCGTGATGCCGTCGAGAAAGCAATCGGGCGTCGGCGTGTGCAGCTCGCCCTTCATGACCAGAAAGATGTTGGCGCCGGTCGCCTCGGCGATCTGGCCGCGCCAGTCGAGCATCAGCGCATCGGCATAGCCGCGCGCCTCGGCGTCGTGCTTGGACATCGTGCAGATCATATACAGACCGGCCGCCTTGCTCGACGTCGGCGCCGTTTCGGGCGCGGGGCGGCGCCACTTCGACGTCGTCATGCGGATTCCCTTGGCGCGCGCCTCGGGCGAGAAGTACGCCGGCCACTCCCAGGTGGCGATCGCAAGATTGATTCTCGTCGCTTGCGCCGAGACACCCATCATCTCCGAACCGCGCCAGGCGATCGGCCGCACATACCCGTCAACGATGTTGTTCGCCTTGATCACCTCGTTGGTCGCCCGATCGACCGCCTCGACCGAGATCGGCAGTTCGAAGCCGAGGATTTTCGCCGAGTCCCACAGCCGCTGGCTATGCTCGCGCAGTTTGAAAACATGACCGCCGTAGACGCGCTCGCCCTCGAACACGGCGCTAGCGTAGTGCAGCCCGTGGGTAAGAACGTGGAGCTTGGCTTCGCGCCACGCGATCAGTTTGCCGTTGAACCAAATCGCGCCATCGCGATCGTCGAAGGGAACCAGGGCCATAGGGTCGTATCCTTACAAATTCACGGTGAAGGACGAAAGATTGTGCCGCAAAAGCCCTTGCAGGGGTAACACCGTTGGCGCATATATGTCAACATCGCTGACGTAATGGACCGATGGGTGTTTCGAGGCGCCGATGGCCGACGTGAAACCGGGAATGCACCAGCTCTTTCTTCGCGAGGAGGACCTGCGTCAAGGGATCGAACTACTCTTCTATGCCTACCGCGATTTCACGGCCGACCCCGATGCCATCCTAGCCAAGCTCGGCCTCGGGCGGGCGCACCACCGCGTGATCTATTTCGTCGGTCGTTATCCCGGCATCACCGTCGGCGAGCTGTTGAAGATTCTCCGCATCACCAAGCAGAGCCTGTCGCGCGTTCTGGGCGAAGTCGTCCGCAAAGGCTATGTCATCCATCGGCAGGGGGCGACCGATCGGCGACAACGCCGCCTCGAGCTTTCGGAGAGCGGCGCGGCGCTCGAACGCCAACTTTCGGAGACCCAGCGGCAGCGCGTCGCCGCCGCGTACCGCGCTGCCGGCGGCCCGGCGGTCGAGGGATTCCGCCGCGTCCTGTTCGGCTTGATCAACGAAGTCGACCGGGCCAAGCTCGCCGCCGGCGTGCCCGCCTGGCCCAAGCCGCGCTGAGCTTGGTCGCTTCCGGCGACCGCACTATCTATACTTGGCCGGACGATGAGCGACGGCGCCCATATCCTTGTCGTGGACGATGATGCGCGGCTGTGCGAGCTGTTGCGTAAATTCCTGTCGGAGCGCGGATTTCGCGTCACCACGGCGTCGAACGCGGCCGACGCCGAACGCAAACTCGGCGCGCTCGCATTCGACATCCTGGTGCTCGACGTGATGATGCCGGGCGAAAGCGGCACCGACTTCACCCAACGCCTGCGCCGCGCCAGCGACGTGCCGATCTTGTTGCTGACCGCGCGGGGCGAATCGCGCGACCGCATCCAGGGCCTCGCCAGCGGGGCCGACGACTATCTTCTGAAGCCGTTCGACCCCGACGAGCTGCTGCTGCGTATTCGCGCCATACTGCGCCGGGCGCCGCCGCCGGCCGAGCCGCCGCGCGAGATCGCATTCGGCGGTTTTCGCTTCGATCCGGGCCGCGAGGAGCTGAGCCAAGGCGGCGAGATCGTCCGGTTGACCTCCGCTGAAGCTTCGCTGCTCAAGGCGCTGGCCGAGCGCGCCGGTCGAGCGGTGTCGCGCGAGGAGCTGCTTCGGCTGTCGCGCATCTCGGGCAACGAGCGCACCATCGACGTGCAAATGGCGCGGCTGCGCCGCAAAATCGAGGCCGATCCGCGCGCGCCGCGCTACCTGCAGACGCTACGCGGCGCCGGCTACATCCTGCGGGCCGAATAGAGGCGGCGCGATGCTGTCGATCAAACGCTATCTGCCGCAAACGCTGTTCGGCCGCGCATTGGTCATCATCATCGCGCCGGTCATCCTGGTTCAGCTGGTCGCGGCCTTCGTCTTCTACGACCGCGTCTGGAACACCGTCACCCGTCGTTTGACGCACGCCGTCGCCGGCGAGATCGCCTTGGTGATCCAAGCCTGGGCGCGGTATCCCGAGGCGGAAAATCGCCAATGGACGCTGTCGATGGTCGCGATCACCGGCAACCTCGACATCGCCTTCGAGCGCGGCGCGATTCTGGCGAATACCGAATCGCCGCCGAAGGGAACGATGCTCGAGCGGCGCTTCGTGCAGGCTTTGAACGAGCGCGTCCGCCGTCCGTTCGTCATCGACGTGTGGTCGCATGAGAAGGAGGCGCGGGTCGACGTCCAGATCCCGGATGGCGTGCTCCATGTCCGCGTGCCGCTCGATCGTCTGTTCACCTCGACCGTTTACGTGCTCCTGCTGTGGATGATCGGCTCGTCGCTGATCTTTCTCGCAGTCGCCTCGGTGTTCATGCGCAATCAGGTCCGTTCGATCGAGCGGCTTGCCCAGGCGGCCGAAGGTTTCGGCAAAGGTCACGACGTCCCCGGGTTCAAGCCTTCGGGCGCCGCGGAGGTGCGCCAGGCGGCGGCGGCGTTCGTCATGATGCGCGAGCGCATCCGCCGTTTCCTGTCGCAACGCACCGAAATGTTGGCCGGCGTCAGCCACGATTTGCGCACGCCGCTGACCCGCATGAAGCTCGAACTGGCGATGCTGCCCCATAATCCGTCGATCGACGGCCTGAAGACCGATGTCGCCGAGATGGAGCGAATGGTCGAGAGCTATCTGGCCTTCGTGCGCGGCGAAGGCGAGGAGCAGCCCGAGCCGACCGACCTCGCGCCGATGCTCGACGACATCGCGGCGACCGCGCAGCGCAACGGCCACGCGGTCGCGCTCAACAAGCGCGGCGATCTCCATCTCATGGCACGCCCGAACGCGATCAAGCGCTGCTTCGACAATCTGGTCGCCAACGCGACGCGTCACGCCGCGCAGGTGACGATCGGCGCCGAGCGCCGGCCATCGTCGATCGAGGTGATGATCGACGACGACGGGCCCGGGATTCCCTCCGACGTGCGCGAAGAGGTGTTCAAGCCGTTCTTTCGCCTCGACGCGTCGCGCAATCCGGCGACCGGCGGGGTGGGCCTTGGTTTAACCATCGCCCGCGACGTAGTGCGCAGCCACGGCGGCGATATCATACTTTCCGATTCGCCGCTCGGCGGCTTGCGGGCGCGGATCCGGTTGCCGGTGTAACAGAAGTCGGTAGTCAGAGGTCAGAGGTCAGATTTCAACAAATTGATGCGTCGCAGATTTGACTTCTGACTTCTGACTTCTGAATTCTGACACCTGATCAGTACAGCCTTCCGCCGTTCGGTACGTCCTGGTCGGGGCTGATCATCACGACCTCGCCTTCGCCGTCGGGGAATCCCAGAACGAGCACCTCGGACATGAACTTGCCGATCTGACGCGGCGGAAAGTTGACCACCGCCGCCACCTGCC
>DATFES010000228.1:0-14207 GCA_035250945.1 Alphaproteobacteria bacterium
GGCGGCACGCGCGGCGCCGATGCGCCGCGGGCCTGTTCGCCGGCGGTCGACGGAGTCCGCGTGCCGCCGGGCCGATGCCACACGCCGCCGCCGGCCGTTTGCGTCGCCGGTCCGGCATCCGTCGACCCGGCCACGCTCTCCATCAGCATTTCATAAGCTGACTTGCGGTCGACCGTTTGCTCATAAACTCCGGCGATCGGGCTGGCGGACACGATCGCCGCCCGTTCCTCCGGCGTCACCGGACCGAGGCGCGAACGCGGCGGCAAAACAAGCGCGCGATCGACGATCGATGGCATCCCCTTCTCGTCCAGGAATGACACCAACGCTTCGCCGACCCCAAGCTCCATGATCGCCTTCGCGGTGTCGAGCTTCGGATTTGCGCGAAAAGTATCCGCCGCGGCGCGAACCGCCTTCTGATCGCGCGGCGTGAACGCTCGCAACGCATGCTGGACGCGATTACCGAGTTGGCCAAGCACGGCATCGGGAACGTCCAGCGGATTCTGAGTGACGAAGAACACGCCGACCGCCTTCGAGCGAATCAAGCGTACGACCTGCTCGATCTTGTCGAGCAGCGCCTTTGGCGCGTCATCGAACAGCAGGTGCGCTTCGTCGAATACGAAGACGAGCTTGGGCTTGTCGAGGTCGCCGACCTCGGGAAGGTTCTCGAACAACTCCGACAACAGCCACAACAAGAATGTCGCGTAAATCCGCGGGCTCTGCATCAGTCGGCCGGCGGCAAGAACGTTGATCGCCCCCCGCCCCTGCGGATCGATCATCATCAGATCCTCAAGCCGTAAGGACGGCTCACCGAAGAACCGTTCGCCGCCTTGCTGCTCAAGCTGCAGCAATCCACGCTGAATTGCGCCGATCGACGCTTGGCTGACCGCGCCATAGGTTGTGGTCAGCTCTCTGGCGTTCTCACCGGCCCAGTTCAGCATCGAGCGAAGATCCTTGAGATCGAGGAGCAGCAGTCCTTGATCGTCGGCCACCTTGAAAACCAGGTTGAGCACGCCCGATTGAACCTCGTTGAGATCGAGGAGGCGCGAAAACAGCAGCGGCCCGACGTCGGATACCGTGGCGCGGATCGGATGCCCTTGCTCGCCGAAAAGGTCCCAGAATAGTGTCGGAAACCCCTCGAACCGATGGTCCGCGATGTCCAGCGTTTTGATCCGCTCGACGATCTTGGGCTTGGGCGCGCCCGGCTGGCTGAGTCCCGCGATATCGCCTTTGACGTCGGCGAGAAAGACCGGGATGCCGCGCGCGGAAAGTCCTTCGGCGACGGTTTGCAGCGTCACCGTCTTGCCGGTCCCGGTCGCACCGGCGATCAGGCCGTGGCGGTTGGCGAAACGCGGCAATAGCGCGTGCGGCCGCGCGCCTTTGGCGACGAGTATCTCGGAGGCTTGGGTCATGGCCGGCTCGTTCTCTTTCGATGTCGGATCGCTTTGGCGATGATATCGATCAGGCGGCGCTGTAGCCGCCGTCGACGGGAAGCATCACGCCGGTGACGAGGCCCGCCGCAGGCGAGGCAAGAAATATCGCCGCGCCGGCCAACTCCTCGGGTTCCGCCCAGCGGCCGATCGGCAGGCGCTCCAGGACCTTGCGGTTGAAGTCGGGATTCTCGCGGCCCGGCCGGGTGATTTCGGTCTTGATCCAGCCGGGAGCGATCGCATTGACCCGAATATGATCGTTGGCCCAGGCGATCGCCAGCGACTTCGTCAGCGAGGCAAGGGCCGTTTTCGCCGCGCCGTACGCCGGTATGTGCGGACTGCCGAAGAAACTGTACATGGATCCGATGTTGATGATGCACCCCTTCGACGCCGCCAGGCGCGGTTTGAACGCGGTAGCCAGACGCATCGCGCCCACAAGGTGGATGTCGACGACCTCCTGGAATGTCTCGATATCGTACTCCTTCCAGCGCGCCAGTTTGCCGGCGCAATGGATCAGGACATCGAGACTGCCGATCGATCCGGCCAGCGCGCCAACGGCTACATCGTCACGCACATCGAGGAAATGAAATGCGAATCCTTTCGCCGCCAGATCGTCGGGCGGCGATTGGATGTCGGCGAGGATGGGCGCCGCACCGGCGGCATAAAACGCGCGGGCGAAGGCGGCGCCGATACCGCCGCATCCGCCGCTGATGAGGACGCGCTTGCCCCTCACATCGAACGACGGCGCGCTCCAACTCCCCGACTGCTCCATCCCCCTACTTTCCATTCCGGCAAATCGAGCGCGAACCGCGGGCCGTTTCGCTCAAGCGGAGACGCCGCGGGCGAGGCGGCGAAACTGATTGCTGTCGACCAGGACGGCGCAGGAAAAGGTGCGTAGGACCGTCGGATTGTCGGCACGACGTAGGCGCGCATGGCGCACGTTGCTCGGATCGATATAAACCAGTTCCACGACCCAGGTTGCGGGCGTTTTCCCGGTGCTGACGAAATAGTCCCCGATGTTCACGATGTCGTCGTGTTTACGAAACATGTTATTGCGCCAACTCGCTGTTTTGTCCCGACTGGTTCCGGCCGCCGTCGCGGCGGCATTTTTGGTCATACACCGGACGCGTCGAATTCGCCAGAAATCTGCGGCAATCTTGGCGCCATGCGCATTTATTAACTGATTTATCGTCCCTTAACCACTTTTCGGCAGTCTTAGCGACCGATCGCCGCGCCAGGCCGGAGACGACTACGTCGTCCGGCGGCGGTGCGGCGTCGGTCTGTCCGCTGTCGGTCGGGAAGCGATCCGCTCCCATGAGTTCGACGGCGGTGACGCATGCGGGGGAAGGCGGCCAATCTCGATGCTACAAGCGTTGCAAGATCGCTTCCAACTGGCGACGTCGCGCGCGGGAATGACATATCTCTTCGCCGCCGCCGGAGTGCTCGCCTTCTATTATTCCTATCGCTGGGGACTCTTCGGCTCGCTGCCGAGCATCGACGTCGCATCGCCGCATGGGGGCGAAGACGCGCTGTCCAATGTGACGCAGATGGGCATCGTGGTCACGCTGTTGGTGCTCTCCGGGCTCATCGGATGGATGCTCGAGACGATCGCCTTTATGGCCGTAGTCATCGGCTTCGCATTTTGGGCAACCGCCGCGATCGGCGTCAGCGTCTATGCCCGCAAAGTGCACGGCGTCGAAGTCGACTCGGTGCCGGCGCTCATCGTACCGATGATGGTCTATTTCACCGCGCTTATTCGCCAGCACGAAACCGTCCTGCGCGAGCGTTTCGTCAAGAACATGGCGATCCAGCATCGCGACGCCCTGATTCAAAGCGTGATCGAACACAACGGCCAGGGCGTGTTCATATGCGACGAAGAGGGCCGTATCGTCTTTTGCAATCACGCGGGCGTCGAAATCTTCGGCCGCACCGAGGCCGAGACCATCGGCGCGTCGATCGATGTGCTCAGCCCCACTCTGACGCAAGGTCGGGTCGGACGCGAGATCTCGGCATATATCGCCGAGGCGCGCGAACAGCGGACGAAAATCGGGCCGATCACGGCGTCTGGCATTCGCGCCGAGGGCGACAGCGCCCCATTTCCGATCGAGCTGACCATCGATGTCGTGCGCCACATCATCGTCGATCATCCGATGGAGATGCGCCGCGCGGACCGCCTATTGTTCATCTGCTATATCGCCGACGCCAGCCTGACCAGCCGCGTCATGGAAGTCGAGGCGAACGCGCAGACCAGCGTGGCGCTCGCCGCGCGCGCGCGCGACGAGTTCCTGGCCAATATGAGCCATGAGTTGCGCACGCCGCTCAACGCCGTGATCGGATTCTCCGAGCTTCTTCGTGCCGGCGTCTATGGCAAGCTCAACGAACAACAGAGCGAACAGGTGCGTTCGATCCACGGATCGGCCGAGCATCTTCTCAAGATCATCAACGACATTCTCGACATGTCGAAACTCGAGGCAGGCCATGGCGGATTGCACGAAGAGGATCTCGACATCCGCGAAGTCATCCATTCGTGCATCACCTTGATCAAACCGCGCGCCGACGAGACGCGCCTGACCATTCGCGTGCGTGAACTGTCGTCGCTGTACTATCTCCACGCCGACGAGCGGCGGGTGAAGCAAGTGTTGATCAACTTGCTGTCCAACGCCGTTAAATTCACGCCGATGCACGGCAAGATCGATATCCTCGTCCGCTTCACGCAAGAACGCGGATGCGCAGTTCAAGTAGTCGACACGGGCGAAGGCATACCCGACGAAATGATCAACGTCTGTCTGACGCCGTTCGGCCAAGTCGACAGCGGCCTCGACCGAAAATACGAAGGGACCGGCCTTGGATTGCCGCTTGCCAAATCGTTCATGGAGGCGCACGGCGGAACACTGGAGCTGACAAGCATCGTCGGCGTTGGCACCACGGTGACGATCACCTTCCCGCCATCCCGTTCGCGCGAATTGGTGCCCGGGACCCCGGCGACCACCGCCGAGCCGCTGCCGCCTCCGAGGTCGCGGCTGCTATCGGCGCGGCGCTAGGCGCGGAGGAGTCGCCGGATGAGTTTGCCGCCTTCACGAACGAAATTGCCGGAGCGCGGATTTGCATCCGGCTCCGGCAGTGACGTCTTCAAGCGGTTGGGGGACAGCCGACCTCAGGGACAGTGCGGCGTCGGACTCGAAGACGTTGCTCGAATGTTAACCACCCCGGCGCATGCCGCCAGCGACAATCGACGGACGACCGCGTGACAAATCTAGGATTTTCCGCCGGAGGGCGACATGAAATGGATAACGCTGAATTTGTCGCATGATTGTCACATCGGCGCCGCGCGCGCGCCCCTTACCTAGCCGATCGCCATGAAAGCCTGGCGAAGAGTTTTGGCGACACGCAGAGGAGGACCACCTGTGGCCCAAGACGTGCTGAACCGTCCGCGTCCGACGTCGAGTTACGATCGTGATTTCGACGATGTTCCGGACATGCCCCGCGACGAAACCCCTGTTTCGGCGGCAACCGCCAGCGCACCGATGCCGCCGACCCCCGGTTCGCGAGCGGTCCACCCCCCCTATCGCCGGACCGCGGACGCACCGGCGCCCGTCGCGAGCCCCGGCCCGGCTGCCAGCCCCGCACCCTCGCGGGGCGACGAAGGGGCAAGCCGGTTGGTCGTCGGCCCGAACATTCGGTTCAAGGGCGAAATCTCCTCCTGCTCGAATCTAATCGTCGAAGGCCGCGTCGAGGCCTCGATGGACAGCGAGCGGATCGCCATCGCCGACGGCGGCGTGTTCATTGGCGAGGCAAAAGTCGATCTTGCCGAGATCGCCGGAACGTTTGAAGGCAAGCTTGTCGCCCGCCAGCGGCTGGTCTTGCGCGCCGGGGGTCGATTGAAAGGCACGGTGCACTATGGCGAATTGACCATAGAGCCTGGAGGTCGTATCGCCGGTGACGTTGCGCCGCTCGACGAAGTCGCGACCTGATTGGTTAGTCGCGACGCCAATTTCGGGATCGATTCAGCTCCGTTCGATCAGTCGCCGGATATCGAGAATAAGCTCGCGAATCTCGGTTCGTAGCTCGCGCACTTCGGTGGCAAGCACGTTCATGTCCTTGTGCAGGCGCTCGGACAGCTCGATCAGCTTGGCCGCCTGGTTATTCGAACGCCACAACTCCCATCCGATACGGATGAGCACGAGCAACATCAGGCCGAGGAGATAGAGAAGCGCTCGCGGTCCGCTCAATTCGTCGAGCGTATAGCCGATGATTTCGCCGAGATCCATGAGGCCCCCCTTACACGATCTCGAAACTTCGCTGTTTCATCGTATTACGAGATATCCTTAAACGCAACGCGAACGAATCGGTTGTTAACCATTAATACTTATAGAAAAAGTCGCGGTTACACAAAATAGGTTCGGCGGTAGCTCGAAACGCTCGAATGCGCGGCGGCGAACCTGCGCAGCAGGGATATCGGCCGCCGCTACTGGCTCGGGTAGGTCGTTGCGGCATCCTCGATCTGCACCTGAACCCGCTGTCTCCCCTGCCATTCGTCGGCGCGCAAGCGACCGGCGAGATGAAGCGCCGCACCGGCCGAGCTGCGTAGCGTCGTCTCCAACGCGGTTCCGACGGCGCGGAAAGCGATGCCGGATAGCCGCGCTCCATGATTGTCGGCAAGTACACAGCGAATATGGCTCTGTCCCACGATGTCGGCCCGCGCCACCCGAACGCCCGGAAAGGCAAAACGGGGCTCTGGATTGCCGACACCGAAGGGGCCCACGCGTTTCAGCGTCCCGGCGAGTTCGGGCGTGGCTGCAGCCAGGGTGAGCACCCCATCTAGGGTCAGGCCCGGCCGCAACGCATTTTGCGTCGATTGTTCGCCGATACGGTGATTAAGGAAGTCCCGCAGCGCCTCGATCCTTCCGCGTTCGACCGTCAGGCCGGCGGCATTCGCGTGTCCGCCGCCATTCACCAGTAGACCCGATTGCCGCGCCGCGATCACGGCCGCACCCAGATCGACACCGTTCGCCGATCGCCCGGAACCCCGGCCGGTCTCGCCATCGAACGCGATCACGAACGCGGGCCGCTCGAATCGTTCGCGCAGCCGTCCCGCAACAATTCCTATGACCCCAGGATGCCACTCCGTGCCGGCGACGCAAATGATCGGCGCGCCGTGCGCGGCCTGCGGCTCTGCGAGGTCCAATGCGTCGGCAAGCACGCGCGTCTCGATGGCCTGGCGCTCGCGATTGTAGCCGTCAAGCTGCCTGGCGATGGCGCGCGCCTCGTCTGGATCGTCGGTGCCCAGCAGGCGCACGCCAAGGTCCGCCTCACCGACGCGACCGCCGGCATTGACGCGCGGTCCGAGCACGAACCCCAGATGATATGCCTCGCACGGGCCGTCAAGCCGCGCCACGTCAGCCAAGGCGACGATTCCGCAATTGCCGCGCCGGGCCAGAACTTTCAAGCCTTGAACGACCAGCGCCCGGTTGAGGCCGTTGAGCGGCACGACATCGCACACCGTACCAAGCGCGACGAGGTCGAGCAGCGCGAAGAGGTCGGGCTCCGTATGCGCCTCATACCAGCCGCGCGAACGAAGCCGTCGATTGACCGCCACAGCGAGAAGGAACGTGACGCCGACCGCGGCGAGCTGACGATGCGGGCTGGACTCATCGAGGCGGTTTGGGTTCACGATGGCGAGCGCCGCGGGCAAGCGCGGCTCAGCCAAGTGATGGTCGACGACGATGACCTGAACGCCGTCGGCGGCGGCCTCGCCGAGCGCGGCGTGCGCCGTGACGCCGCAATCGACAGTGACGACGACGCCGGCGCCTTCGTCCTTCAATCGGCGTAGCGCCGCCGCGCTCGGTCCATAACCTTCCTTGAGGCGGTCCGGTATATAGGCGCGGATGCGCCCTCCGACGGCGCGCACGAAGCGCACGAGAAGCGCCGCGGAAGTCGCGCCATCGACGTCGTAGTCGCCGAAGACGGCGATCTCCTCGCCCGTGGCGACCGCTTCAGCGAGCCGCTCGGCGGCCTTGTCCATGTCGCGCAGGTGCTCGGGATCGGGAAGTTGATCGCGCAGGCGCGGCTCGAGAAACCCGTCGACGGTCGCAGCGTTGATCTCGCGGCCGGCGAGCACGCGCGCGACGATCTCCGGTAGACCGGTCGCCTGCGCCAGCGCTATCGCCAGCCGATCGTCGTCGAGGCGCAACCGCCAGCGCTTGCCGGTGATCGAGCGTTCGACGCCGAGGAAGGCCCCGCTGCGCCCCTCGACCATGTTCGACTCACCCATTGGTATCGAACGGCTTGCGGATGAAATTGTGCGTCGCCTCGATCACGCGGACGGTCCCGGTTTTAGAGCGCATGACGATCGAATGCGTCGTCGCCCCGCTGGCGGAACGCCGGACGCCGCGCAACATCGATCCGTCGGTGACGCCGGTCGCCGCGAACATGACGTCGCCCCTGGCGAGATCGAGCAGCGCATACTTTCGATTGAGATCCTCGACGCCAAGGCGGTTCGCGCGGACTTTCTCGTCGTCGTTGCGAAACAACAATCGGCCCTGGAACTGGCCGCCGATGCAGCGTAACGCGGCGGCGGCGAGCACGCCCTCGGGCGCGCCGCCGGATCCCAAGTACATGTCGACGCCGCTGTCGGGGCGCGAAGTGGCGATGACGCCGCTCACGTCGCCGTCCGAGATCAGCATTATCCGCGCGCCCGACTCGCGCACCTTGGCGATCAATTCGGCGTGGCGTGGGCGATCGAGGATGCAGACGACGATGTCGGAGACGTGGCTCCGCTTTGCCTTGGCCAGCGCCAGGAGATTGACCTTCGGGGACTCGTCCAGATCGACGAGCTCGTCGGGCAATCCGCCGCCGACGGCGATCTTGTCCATGTACACGTCGGGCGCGTTCAGAAACCCGCCCTCCTCCGCCATCGCCACCACCGCGAGCGCGTTCGGGCCGCCCTTGGCGGTGATCGTCGTGCCTTCGAGCGGGTCGAGCGCGATATCGACCCGCGGACCGTTGGCGTTACCCACCTTCTCGCCGATGAACAGCATCGGCGCCTCGTCGCGCTCCCCTTCCCCGATCACCACGGTGCCGTCGATCGACAGGCTGTTGAGCGCGCGTCGCATGGCGTCGACTGCCGCCTGGTCGGCCGCCTTCTCGTCGCCGCGGCCCATGAGTTTCGAGGCGGCGAGCGCCGCGAACTCGGTCACGCGCACCACTTCGAGGGCCAGGTTGCGGTCCAGGGTCGATGGACGTCGCTCGGCCATGGCGCTTCTCCCTCGGACGTCTTTTTAGAATTCCTCGATGCGGATCATACGCGGTTTTTCCCGCACCGTCTTGAGGGCGGCGATCCGCGCCAAGGCGCGCGTCATGCCCGCCTCTTCGGCGACGTGGGTGGTCAGCACGACCGGGACCGTTTCGTCGGGACTTCGTCCCCGCTGCAGCATGGATTCGAGCGACACGTTCTCGTCGCGTAGCGCCGCCGCGACATCGGCGATCACGCCAGGCCGATCGAGCACCATCAAGCGGACATAATAATCACCGCGATGGCGCTCCATCGGCGCGGCCCGGAGCCCGGCGAGCTTTCCGCTCGGCACTCCGAAGGCCGGAGCCGTGCGCCCACGCACGACATCGACGAGATCGGCAACTACCGCCGACGCCGTCGGACCCTCGCCCGCGCCGCGCCCCTCGAATACCGTCTTGCCGACGCCATCGCCCTCGGCGACGACGGCATTGAACACGCCCTCGACATGCGCGATCGGCGTCTCGATCGGCACCATGCATGGGTGCACGCGTTGCTCCAATCCATTTTCCGTGAGGCGCGCGATGCCGAGGAGCTTGATGCGAAAACCGAGCTCGGCGGCGTAAGCGATGTCGAGCGGCGAGACGTGACGGATGCCCTCGATGTGGACGCCGCCAAAATTGACCTCGGCGCCGAACGCCAGCGCAGCCAGGATGGCCAATTTGTGCGCCGCATCGACGCCGTCGACGTCGAAGCTCGGATCGGTCTCGGCGTAGCCCAGTTTCTGCGCATCGGAAAGCACGTCCTCGAACGGCCGTCCGCTCGTCCGCATGTTGGAGAGGATATAGTTGCAGGTCCCGTTCAGGATACCGTAGACGCGGGTGATGCGATTGGCGGCGAGTCCCTCGCGCAGCGACTTGATGACGGGGATTCCTCCGGCGACCGCCGCCTCGTATCCGAGGGTCACCCCCTTTTCTTCCGCCGAGCGCGCCAACGCCGTGCCGTGCATCGCGAGCAGCGCCTTGTTGGCGGTAACGACGTGCCGCCCAGCGGCGATCGCCGCTTCGCAGACCCGCCTAGCGACGCCGTCCACGCCGCCGATCAATTCCACCACGACCGCGCAGTCGGCGCGTCGGGCCATTTCTTCGGCGTCGTCGAACCAATCGATCCCATCGAGCGGCGCGCCGCGATCGCGGCCGCGCGCGCGCGCGCTGACCGCCGTCACGACCAGTTCCCGGCCGCAGCGCGCTGCGACCAACGGACCGTTTCGCTGAAGGAGCTTTAGGACGCCGGCGCCGACAGTGCCAAGGCCGGCAATGGCGATCTTGAGCGGTGGATTCAAGAGACGAGCGATATGTTGGTCTTCGCCGATTTCTGCGTCGGCGGCTCGGGGAGACGGTCCTCGGCGGCGAAAAACGCCTTGATGTTGCGTACCGCCTGTCGAATGCGTTGGACGTTTTCCACGAGCGCCAATCGCACGAACCCGTCGCCGTATTCGCCGAACCCGACGCCGGGCGATACCGCGACGCTGGCTTTCTGCAATAGCAGCTTCGAGAATTCGAGCGAGCCCAGCTCGCGATAGCGCTCGGGCACTGGCGCCCAGGCGAACATCGTCGCCGGCGGGCTCGGCACGCTCCAGCCGGCGGCTGCGAGCCCGGCGATCAACACATCGCGCCGTTGCCTGTAAAGGGTGCGAATATCGTCGACGCATCGTTGCGGCCCGTTGAGCGCCGCAGTCGCCGCGACCTGGACCGGGGTAAACGCTCCGTAGTCGAGATATGATTTGATCCGCGCCAATGCAGCGACGAGGCGGCGATTGCCGGCGGCGAACCCGACGCGCCAACCTGGCATCGAGTACGTCTTGCTCATCGACGTAAACTCGATGGCGATGTCCTTGGCGCCCGACACCTGCAGGATCGAGGGCGGCGGATCGTGGTCGAAATAAATTTCGGCGTAGGCCAAATCCGACAAAATCCAGATACCATGATGACGGCAGAAATCGACGCATTCGGCGTAGAAGTCGAGCCCAACGATCTGCGCCGTCGGATTCGAGGGAAAATTGAGCACCAGCGCCAATGGCGACGGCACCGAATGTTTGACCGCGCGTTTCAGATTGGCGATGAAGTTCTGGCCGTCTCCCACCGGGATATGCCGGATCGAGGCGCCGGCCATGATGAATCCGTATGGATGGATCGGGTAGCTCGGGTTCGGCACCAAGATGACGTCGCCGGGCCCCGTGATCGCCTGCGCCAGATTGGCCAAGCCTTCTTTCGACCCAAGCGTGACGATGGTTTCCGTCTCGGGGTCGAGTTCGACGCCGAAACGCCGGCGATAATACGCGGCGTGCGCCCGGCGAAGGCCGGGGATACCGCGCGACGTCGAATAGCGGTGCGTCCGTGGATCGCGCACCGTCTCGATCAGCTTTTCGACGATATGGCCGGGCGTCGGCGAGTCCGGATTGCCCATCCCCAGGTCGATGATATCCTGGCCGGCCGCACGCGCCTTGGCCTTCATCGTGTTCACTTCAGCGAACACGTAGGGCGGAAGATGTCGGATCCGATGGAATTCGCTGGGTTGCAGCATTGCGGCGGCCTGGGTTGCAGGTGCGTTACGTCGGATGTTGGCTGGCGGGCGGCCCTTATCTAATTCGGTAACGGTCAAGAATCGACAAAAATTTCGACCGGGCCTGCCCCGGGACGCTCTTCGATCGTGATCCTCGACGCTGAAACGCCCAAGCGCTGGAGTTCCCCGGCCACCAGCCGTGCCCGTACCGTCTCGCCAGCGACGCGCACCGGTCCAGCCGCGGTCAGTGCGTGCCGCGCTGCCGTGGCGATCAGGTCGCGCGCTTGCGAAGTCAGGCGAGGCGCGCCGGGGGAAAAATCGACTACGACCAACGGTGGCCGTGCCGGTGGCGTAGCGGCCGTCGCGGCGCTCGCCGATGGCGGCCGGATCTGCGCTTCGATCGAGCGGGCCGCGTCGCGGTCGGCGACCAGCCCCGCCGTGTCGGCCTGCCGCGCCGCGCTTGGCCGCTCTGGCCGGGGCGTCGGCACCGAAGCCAAATTGGGGAATGGGCGCCCCTCGGCCGGCGGCGGGTCGATCCGCGAAGCGCCGAATACGTCAAGCCATTGCGGTGGCTCGCTGCAACCCATCGTCGCCAGAGCGATCGCCATCGCCGCGACAGGCCGCGAGCGCGCCGCGAACCAGTCGCAAGTCGCGGTCGAATCGTGCCCCCGTGCTCGATGCTTTCGTCCGTCCCGATAGGCCATACCGCCCGTTCCGATCCCGGCCAAACCGCCGTCGCTTTTCAAGGATGAATTAGCACAATGGTTTGTATATTACTGTGGCCGGATTCGGGCGTTTTGGCGACATCGCCCGGTCGCGCCGATCGACCCGATCGCTTGCCCGGGACGCTGGCGCGAGACCACAAGGTTGCAGCAATGGCCGATCAGACCGACCACGACGTCAAGATCCCCGATCCGCTCGAGATGTCGCGGATGATGACCCGCATCGCCGAGCAGAGCCAAAGGCTGGTCGCCGAGTTTCTTGCCAAGCAGGCCGAAATGCCGGGTATCGGGATGAGCGATCCGCTCAATATCGGCCAGGCTTTCTTCGACATGACGGCGCGGCTGATGGCCAATCCCGCCAAACTGGTCGAGGCGCAAATCAACCTTTGGCACGATTACATGGCGCTTTGGCAGTCGACCACCCGCCGCCTGCTTGGCGATACAGCGGAGCCGGTGATCGAGCCATCGGCCGAGGATCGCCGCTTCCAGGACGCGGTGTGGGACGAGAACTACCTTTTCGACTACATCAAACAATCCTATCTGCTCACCGCGCGCTGGATGCAATCGACCGTGCGCCAGGTGGAAGGGCTCGACGAAAAGACGGCGAAGAAGGTCGACTTCTACACCCGTCAGTTCGTCGACGCGATGGCGCCGACCAACTTCGCGCTGACCAATCCCGAGGTCTTGCGCACGACGATCGAAAGCGGCGGCGAGAATCTGCTGAAGGGGCTGTCGAACCTGCTCGACGACCTCGAGCGGGGCAAAGGCAAGCTCGCCATCAAGATGACCGACATGGAGGCGTTCAAGGTCGGCGAGAACATCGCGGTCACGCCGGGAAAGGTCATCTTCCAGACCGACCTGATGCAGCTTCTCCAATATACGCCCAGCACCGAGAAGGTAGCGCGCCGACCGCTATTGATCATTCCGCCGTGGATCAACAAGTTCTACATTCTCGACCTTCGCGAGAGGAACTCATTCATAAAATGGGCGATCGGCGAGGGTCACACGGTATTCGTCGTCTCGTGGGTCAATCCCGACGAACGCCTCGCCGAGAAAAGTTTCGACGACTACATGCTCGAGGGTCCCCTTGCGGCGCTCGATGCGATCGAGAAAGCGACGGGCGAAAAGCAAGTCAATGTCGTCGGGTATTGCCTCGGCGGCACGCTGTTGGCGTGCACGCTCGCCTACATGGCGACGAAGAAAGACGACCGATTTGTCAGCGCTACGTTCCTCGCGACGATGGTCGATTTCGCCGAGGCCGGCGAATTGTCGGTGTTCATCGACGAGGAGCAGCTCGCGGCGCTCGAGGAGCGGATGCAGCAGAAGGGCTTCCTCGAGGGGCGCGACATGGCGACGACTTTCAACATGCTGCGCGCCAACGACCTGATCTGGTCATTCGTGGTCAACAATTATCTGCTCGGCAAGGACCCCTTCCCCTTCGACCTTCTTTACTGGAACGCCGATTCGACGCGCATGCCGGCGGCCATGCACAGTTTCTACCTGCGTCAGATGTATCAAGAGAACAAGCTTTCGAAGGGCGAGATAACGTTGCTCGATACGCGCATCGATCTCGCCAAGATCAAGCAGCCGGTCTTCATATTGGCGACGCGCGAGGACCATATCGCGCCATGGAAATCGACCTATGTCGCGACCCAATTGTACAAGGGGTCGACAAAGTTTTGCCTGTCCGCGTCCGGCCATATCGCAGGCGTGGTCAACCCGCCAGCCGCCAGCAAGTATTGCTATTGGACGAACGACAAGCTGCCGAAGTCGCCCGACGCGTGGCTCGAGGGCGCCACGCAGCACGCCGGCTCGTGGTGGACGGAGTGGCAGAACTGGGCCAAGGCGTTCGCCGGCGGCAAAGTTCCGGCGCGCCAGCCCGGGGACGGCAAGCTCAGACCGATCGAGAACGCTCCCGGTTCCTACGTGGTGGTCAAGGGGAGCTGACGCCCGAGCGCGTGTCCGCGCCCTTCAGCCAGCACGCCCGCGTCACTTGGAGCTTGCGGCTGGATGCAAGGCGTCGTGGACGACTTGCGTGCGATACTCCGCGCCTAACTCCGAATAGAGGCGCGCCAGTTCGTCGATGCGCGCGAGTTCGGCGTCGGTGACATCGCGCATGTAGCGCGCCGGATTTCCCGCCCATACCTGCCGCTTGGGCACGCGCTTTCCCGGCGTCACCACCGCGCCCGCCGCGACCATGGCACCGCTCTCGACATAGGCGCCGTCCATGACGCACGCCTTCATCCCGACGAAAGAACGGTCCTCGAG
>DATFES010000231.1:0-7595 GCA_035250945.1 Alphaproteobacteria bacterium
ACGCCGGTCAATTCACCTTCAGCGGCCGGAATACCCGTCGCCTATGACCATCGCCGAAACGATACGAAACAAGCTCACCGCCGCATATCGGCCGACGCGCCTCGCGGTCGTCGACGAGTCGCATCGTCATGTCGGCCACGCGGGCGCGCGTCCCGGGGGCGAAACGCATTTTCGCGTCGAGATCGTCTCCGGCGCCTTTTCCGGCAAATCGCGCGTCGCCCGCCAGCGCGCCGTCTACCAGACGCTGGCCGACGAATTGCGGGGACCGGTCCACGCCCTTGCGCTCAGCACGTTAACCCCCGAGGAGGACGGCGCCCCAACGCGCAATGGTCAGAATATCTCATCCAGCCGGTAAGTAGCTGAAATAATCCGTGAACGGTACAACTATTCCGAGTGTACAATAACTACATCGTATTAAAAGTTGCAATATTAGCGAAACTGCGGCATGATCTATCGAGGTCGCATTCTACTTGCGCGGGCAGGCGCGCAAGGCAAGGATTCGGGGTTTCATGTCGGGCGTTTCGCCGCGCAATGTCCGCATTGGACGCCGCCGAACCAGCATGCGGCTCGAGGCGGAATTCTGGTCCGCGCTCGCCGAAATGGCGGATCGCAAAGGGACGACGGCCGGAATGCTCTGCACCGAAATCGCCCGCCGACGCGGCGTCTACGGCCTCAGCGCCGCGGTTCGCGTCGAGGTGTTGACCTATTTTCGTAATGCATTCCACGAATTCGCGCCGGGGCGCCCGCGCAAGCGGAGGAACCGCGTCGCTAACATCGTCGTCTAGGAGGCCGCATCGAGCGGCAGCGGCGCTACGGTCTCGCCCGCTTGCGCGCCACCGGCGCGTGGCGGCGTGACGCGCAGCGCGACGATCTGATTGCGCTTGCGCCGTAGAACTTCGAAACGATACCCGTGAAAGGTGAAGATCTGTCCGACCTCGGGAATGCGCCGCGCCTCGTGGAGGACCAGCCCGGCGATGGTGGTCGCGTGCTGATCGGGCAAGCGCCAGTCGAGATCGCGATTGAGATCGCGTATCGCCACGTGCCCGTCGACGACATAGCTGCCGTCCGGCTGCGGCCGCACGCCCGGCGCTTGAAACTCGTGTCGCTCGGCGATTTCTCCGACGATTTCCTCAAGGATGTCCTCGAGCGTCACCACGCCCAGGAGCGCCCCGTATTCGTCGACAACCAACGCAAAATGCTCGCGTCGGCGGCGAAACGCCTCGAGCTGGTCGAATAACGTCGTCGATTCGGGGATGAACCAAGGTCGCGCCGCGATCTCGACGATATTGATGGCGTCGGGATTGCCGTCGCGGCTACGCAGCGCCTGCAACAGGGCCTTGGCATGCAGCACACCGATCACATTCTCGGGCTGCCCGCGCCATAGAGGAATGCGAGTGTGCGGACTCGCCAAAGCCTGCTCGAGGATCGCCGCCGGCTTCTGGTCGGCGTCGATCGAGAAGACATTCTGCCGGTGCACCATGATCTGCGCGACCTCGACATCGGCGAGATCGAGGATCGAGCGCAACATCGCTCGTTCACGCGGCGCGGCGCGATCCGGCGCGGCGTGCAATTCGATCGCGCCGCGCAGTTCTTCGACCGCCGCCTCCGGGTTGCGCTCGAGCCGGTGCACGCCGATGACGCGGAACAGGCTCTTGGCGACTGCCTGGGTCGCCATCGACACCGGCCCCAGCACGCGCACCGCAATGTCGATGATCGGCGCAAGCGCGAGGATCACGCGCACCGGGCGGTTGATGGCGAAGGTCTTGGGCATCACCTCGCCGAAAAGCACGACAAGCGCCGTCATGACGAGGGCCGCATAGGCGACGCCGGCTTCGCCGAACAGCTCGATCAGTACCGCGGTGGCGAGGGCGGAGGCGACGATGTTGATGAAGTTGTTGCCGAGCAGGATCGCGGCCAGCACGACATCCTGCCGCTCGCGCAGCTTGAGCGTCAGTTGCGCGCGCCGATTGCCCTTGCGGGCCAAGGCGTGGATTCGCGGCCGCGAGGCGGCGGTGAGCGCCGTTTCCGAGATCGAGAACAGCGCCGAGACGCCAAGCAAGAGCGCGATGACGATCGCCGACAACCAGACCGGCCCGGGGATCTGAAATCCGGCGTCCATCGGCCCCTCTCAAGCAGCCGCAGCTTCGGCGAGAAGCGCGTGCAGCGCGGCGGGATCGACATCGCGGGCGATGAAGGCCTCGCCGATTGCGCGCGCTAGGATAAAAACGGCGGCTCCTCGATGCGTTTTTTTGTCCTGCGCCATCAGCGCGATCAGCGAATTTGGGTCGAGCCGGCCGGAATTGTCGCTCGGCGGCGCAGTCGGCAACCCGACCGCCTCGAGATGCCGGCGGACCCGCGCCGCGTCCTCAGCCGCGCACAAACCCAACCGCGTCGATAGCGCGAACGCGAGCGTCATCCCTATCGCTACCGCCTCGCCATGCAACAACGCTTCGCCGAATCCCGTCGCCGCCTCGAGCGCATGGCCGAACGTGTGTCCGAGGTTGAGCAGCGCACGCTGGTCGGCTTCGCGCTCGTCGGCGGCGACGATCCGCGCCTTGGCGCGGGCCGAACGTGCGACCGCGAAGGCTTGCGCGGCCGGATCTCCGGCAAGGACGCGCGGTCCGTTGGCCTCGAGCCAGGCGAAGAAATCGGCGTCGTCGATCAGCCCGTATTTGACGATCTCGGCGTAGCCGGCGCGAAGCTCGCGCGCGGGCAGCGTCTTGAGCGCGTCGAGGTCGGCGATGACCAAGCGCGGTTGGTGAAATGCGCCGACGAGATTTTTGCCATGGCGCGTGTTGATGCCCGTCTTGCCTCCGACCGAACTGTCGACCTGGGCAAGCAGCGTCGTCGGCGCCTGGACCAAATCGATTCCGCGCAACACGAGACTCGCCGCCAGCCCAGCGACGTCGCCGACCACCCCGCCGCCGAGCGCCATCAGCATCGAGCCGCGCTCGGGCTTCAAATCGAGAACGCGTTCGACCAGCGTTTGCAGATGCGGAAAGTCCTTGGCGCTCTCGCCAGACGACAATTCGATCAACGGCGCCGCGATGCCAGCGGCATCGAGCCCGGACTTGACGCGTGGCCATTGCGTACGCGCGACGTTGGCGTCGCTGACGACGATGATACGCCGTTCGCGCAGCAGCGGCGCGACCAGCTCGCCGGCGCGCTCCAGCAATCCTGCGCCGATATGGATGTCGTAGCCGCGCGGGCCAAGCTCGACCCGCACCTGCGTCGTGTCGCCGACGTTTACTTCGCCGGCAAGATAGCGCCGCAGCGCTTCGGCGACGCGCTCGACGGTCGCCTCGGGCGGCCCGTCGACGCTCTCGATCCGAATATCGGCCTGCGCATAAATCGGATTGCGCTCGGCCATCAGTCGCGTCAAAACTTCGCGCGGATCGCCGCGCTTGAGCAGCGGGCGGTTGTTTCGCCGCGCCACGCGACGCAATAGCAGCTCGAGATCGGCGTCGAGCCAGACCGAGATGCCGCGCGCCTTGATCTTCGCGCGCGTTTCCGGGTCGATGAATGCGCCGCCGCCGGTCGACAGTACCTGTGTCGGTCCGTCGAGCAGCCGCTGAACGATCTTCCGCTCGCCCTCGCGGAACGCCTGTTCCCCCAGCGTTTCGAAGATTTCTTCGACCGACCGGCCGGCCGCCGCCTCGATCTCATGATCGGCGTCGATGAACGGCAATCCGAGTCGTTGCGCAAGCCGCCGGCCGATCGCGCTCTTGCCGGCCCCCATGAGCCCGACGAAGACGACGGTGCGCGGAATGGCGGGCGCGACCGGGTTGGCCGGCGTATCCGAAGAAGAACGCCCCATTGCGTCAGCCGAGAAGGTCGGCGCGTCGTCTCGCGCGGCTCCCGCAACGGCGCGCGCGCGCCGTTGCGCGGACCGCGGATTGATCGTCTCGATGCGAGCCGATAGACTGCCCCAGAACTGCCATGTTTAAAATGTAACAGAAACTTGGCCCCCTGTCGCGCCCGCTACAGGCGTGAAACCGTTGCGTTTCTCCAGATTCTCGGGATTGAAAAGTTGACGCGACTCCTGGTGTTGATCATCGCGATGGTCGTGGTCGTGGCGGTCGGTGGCATGGCGTTTCTCGCTTTGACCGACATTCCGGCGCCGACCAAGCGAATCGAGAAGGTGGTGCCAAGTGACAAGCTGCCGCGCTGATCGGCGGCGACAACGGCGGAGGCTCGGTGTCCTGCTGCTCGCGCCGTGGCTCGCCATCGGCGCGGCCTCGGCGCAGGTGGGCCCGCCGATTCGCCTGACGCCCCCGCCGCGCAGCGATTCGCCAAGCGCCCCGGCGCCCGCGACGCCAGAACGCGAACGGCCCGGTGCGATCGAGATCGAACGCGCGCGGCCGGTCGATTTCGATGCCATCGGCCTCGGCGGCTCCTCGCGGGGCGGTCTGCCGCAAGACCTATGGGAGCGCTCGGATCCGGCGAGCATCGATCGCCTGCTCGGCGCGCTTCCGGGCGGATTCACCTCGAAAGCCGCGCGCGATATAGCGCGGCGACTGCTGGCCAGCGCTGCTTCGCCACCACGCGGCTCAAGTCCAGCGGCGGCGCCCAGCGAGGGCGATCGCGCCAGCTTCGCCAGTCGGCGTGCCGAACGCCTGATGGCGATCGGCGAAGTCGCCGCCGCCATCGATCTCGCCAAAGCGCTGCCGTCGCGACTCGCCGACGAGGGTGCGTCCCGGGTACAGCTCGACGGGCTATGGCTCGCTGGCGACAACGACGCCGCCTGTGCGTACGCACGCGCCCAGGGCGCACGCTATGCCACAGCCTACTGGCTGAAGTCGGGCATATTCTGCCAGATGCTCGCCGGCGATCGCGGCCGGGCCCAACTCGGCCTCAACTTGCTCCGCGAGCAAGGCCAGGAAGATCCGGCGTTCGTCAGGTTGGCGCTCGCCACCGGAACGACCGCGCCGCAATCCGTCGGCGCAATCAAAGATCCCTCCCCGCTGACCCTGGCGATGCTGCGCGCGACGCGTCAGCCGTTGACCGCGGAGCTTGCCCGCGGCGCGTCGATCGCGATGCTGCCTTCAATCGCCGATAGCCCGGACACGCCGATCGACGTCAAGCTGGCGGCGGCCGAGCGGGCGCTTGCTTATGGCGCGATCGCGCCCGAGCGACTGACTGCGCTCTACGAATCGGTCGATCTCCGGCCGAACCAGGTGGCGGACGCGGGCGCGTTCGCGGCGAGCGACAAGGGACCGCGCGGCCGCGCCGCGCTTTATCGCTCGGCGAAGGAGCAGACGCTTCCCGTCGCGAAGGCCGAGGCGCTGCGTCGGTTATGGACCAGCGCCACGACGCCCGAGGCGCGCTCCGCACTTTGGCAAATCGGCGCGCCGCTGGTCCGCACGCTCAATCCCTCGGCCGAGCTGGCTTGGTTCGCCGACGACGCAGCGCGGGTCTTGCTTGTTACGGGCGACATGGATGCGGCGCGCGTTTGGGCGGCCTCCGCACAGCTTGCGCCGGCCTCGACGCTCGGAGCGGTCGAGGAACGCACGCCGGTGTGGCCGGTCTTACGTCTCGCCGGCGGCGATTCGCTTGCGCCGTGGGAGCCAGAACGGCTTGCGGCCTGGCGTCGAAGCAACGACCGGATCGCGCGCGAGACCGCGGATTCGCGGCGAGCGCTGCTGGCGACGCTGTTCGCCGCGCTGGGTGAACCGGCCGCGCCGCAGCTTGCGCCGACGATCGACGCGACGGGGCCGTCGCCGCGCAAGACGGAGATGCCGGATCCGGCGCTGTGGCTGGCGATGTTGTCCGCCGCGTCGGACCGCCGCACCGGTGAAGCGGCGCTCGCCGCGTTGATCGCCGTCGGCCCCGACGGCGCCGCAGAGGGCAATCTTTATTCGCTCGGCGCCGCGCTCGCGGCGCTCAAAAATGCCGGGTTCGAGCGCGAGGCTCGTGCGCTGGCGGCCGAGGCGGCGTTCGCCGCGGGAATTTGATCGTGGGCCGCCGCGGCCGTCCGCAATCGCATTCGTACTCGCGTCACGTCGAATCCTTCCTCGAAATGATGGCCGCCGAGCGGAACGCCGCGGCTAATACGAAATCCGCCTACCGGAAGGACCTCGACGACTTCGCGACCTTTCTTGGCCGCCGCGGCCGCGCGGTGCATGCAGCCGAGACCGCCGTCATCCGCGAGTATCTTGCCCGCGCGACGCGGTCCGGGCTTTCGCCGCGCACGATCGCGCGGCGGCTGTCGGCGCTTCGCCAATTTCATCGCTTCCTGGTCGGCGAGGGAATCCGCGGCGATGACCCTCTCGCCGCGATCGAAGGGCCGCGCCTCGGACGGCCGCTGCCCAGGCTTTTGAGCGAAAGCGAAGTCTTGGCGCTGATCGCCGCTGCCGGCCGAAACGCCCGGCCGGAGAGCAGGCGCCTGTCGGCGATGCTCGAAATTCTTTACGCGGCGGGCCTACGTGTTTCCGAATTGACGACGCTCCGCCTCTCCAGTCTGTCGCGCGACAAACGGTTGATTACCGTAAGCGGCAAGGGCGGCAAGGAGCGCTTGGCGCCGCTCAACGCCCCGGCGCGGGCGGCGATCCAGGCTTATCTCGCCGTGCGTCCGGCGTTCCTTGGCGAGGGCGAGCAATCGCCGTTCCTTTTTCCCTCGCGCGGCGTCTCGGGCCATTTGACGCCGGCGCGGGTGGCGCAACTGCTGAAGCGGCTGGCGATCGAAGCAGGAATCGATCCGCGCCGTATCTCGCCGCACGCGCTCCGCCACGCCTTCGCGACTCACCTCATCGACCGCGGGGCCGATTTGCGCAGCGTGCAACAAATGCTTGGGCACGCCGACATCTCGACGACGCAAATCTACACCCATGTCGCGGGCGAGCGATTGCGCAAGCTGGTCAGCGAGCGACATCCGCTGGCCAAGCGCGGCGCGCCGGCGCGGCGCGTCCGCTAGTGGCGGCGCTGCAGCCCTTATCGGACAACTTGCCCGAGGGCGGTCTCCCGGTCTAAACAACTCGAAATCTTGTCCTCAATAATCCGCCAAGATCGGTAACCAGGAGCCACCCCGCCATGGCCGTCCGCAGGAAGTCGTCGCCCAAGACCCGACGCCGGAAGCCCGGCAAGCGACAAGCGGCACCTCCGGCGGCGAGACGGCGCGACGCGGCGCTGGCCACGAAACCGGCGAAAAAGAAGACTGCCAAAAAAAGCGGCAGAAGTGCCGCCAAGTTGGCGCACGGGTTACCTAAAGGCGTCGAAATTCGCGCGCCGGTCCATTCCGGATATCGTGCGGTTCTAACCCCCGAAGCGATCGCATTCGTCGTCGAGCTCGAACGCAAGTTCGGCGCGACGCGGCGTCGGCTGCAAGCCATGCTTCAGGCGTTGCAAGCCAAGCGCGACGCCGGCGTGACGCCCGATTTTCTTGCCGAGACGGCCAAGATACGTGACGCCGATTGGACCGTGGCGCCGCTTCCCGCCGCGCTGCTCGACCGGCGGGTCGAGATCACCGGACCGGTCGATCGCAAGATGGTCATCAACGCGCTCAATTGCGGCGCCAACGTCTACATGGCCGATTTCGAGGACGCCACCACGCCGACTTGGGCGAATCTGGTCGATGGCCAACGGAATCTGATCGATGC
>DATFES010000234.1:0-5144 GCA_035250945.1 Alphaproteobacteria bacterium
GTGGCCTGCGTCCGGCGATCTTCGAGAAGGGCGAGCAAGTCGCCGCCAACATGCGCGATTACGGCCATGTCCGCCTGTTCTCGCCGTGGCGTTTCAACATCGATCGCGAGGCACGCGCGCTGCTCGAGCAAGCACGTTGGCGAGCACCCGACCTCGATGCGCTGCCGACCGGCGGCGAAATTCATCGCGACTACCTGGAGCCCCTTGCCGTACTGCCGGCGATCGCCGAGCATCTTTTTCTCGACAGCGAAGTAACGTCGATTTCACGGCGCGGGTTCGACAAGGTCAAGAGCTTCGGGCGCGACGCAGCGCCGTTTGTTCTCCGCGTTCGCCAGGGCGGCGGTGCCGAACGCGAGGTATTGGCTCGCGCCGTAATCGACGCCTCGGGAACGTGGGCCAGCCCCAATCCGCTTGGCGCCAATGGCTTGCCGGCGATCGGCGAGCGCCGCTTCGCGGCCAAGATCCGCTACGGAATTCCCGACGTCTTGGGCGCCGAGCGTCCACGTTACGCCAGCAAGAAGGTCCTCGTCGCCGGCGCCGGCCACTCGGCGGCGAACGTGCTTCTCGATCTCGCCGAGCTGGCCCAATCGTCGCCTTTGACGCGCATCGCCTGGGCGCTTCGCGGCAGCGATATCACCAAGACATTCGGCGGCGGCGCAGACGACGCGCTCGCGGCGCGCGGCGCGCTGGGCGATGCTTTGAAGCGGCTTTACGAAAGCGGCATGCTCGAGGTGCGGACCGGATTTCGCATCCACGCGCTTGACGCAGGCCCGAGCGGAGTTTCAGTCGTCGCCGAAGATGGCGCGACGATCGATGGCGTCGACGAGATCGTTTGCGCCGCCGGACAGCGTCCCGATCTCGAGCTTACCCGCGAATTGCGCCTCGAACTCGACCCCTGGCTCGAATGCGCCAAGACGATCGGACCTCTGATCGATCCCAATCTGCATAGCTGCGGCACGGTGCGGCCGCACGGCGCGCGCGAGCTGGCGCATCCCGAGCCGGGGTTCTATACGGTCGGCGTCAAGAGCTATGGCCGCGCGCCGACCTTCCTGCTCGCCACCGGATACGAGCAGGTGCGATCGGTCGTTGCGGCGCTCGCCGGCGACCTGGAAGCGGCGAGCGAGGTCCGCCTCGAGCTTCCCAAAACGGGCGTGTGCAGCGCGCAGCCGCAGGCTAGGATCAAGCCCGCTCCCGTCGCCGCATGCTGTACGCCCGCCCGGCGCAAATCGCGCGGCGTGCCGCCCCATCCCTCGCCGGAGAATGCAGATACAACCGAGGCCGCCTGTTGTAGCCCTCCCTCATGACTGAGCCGGGTTCCGGCATCGGTGGACGCTGGAGCCCGGCCCGTTTCAAGGTCGTGGCGTTGCTCGGCGCAACGCAGATCATCGCCTGGGGGACGACGTTCTACCTTCTCGCGGTGCTGGCGACGCCGATCGCCCGCGACACCGGGTGGTCGACGACGGCGGTCGTCGGCGGCCTGTCGTGGAGCCTGTTGTTCAGCGGGCTCGCCGCACCCCGCATCGGGCGGGTCATCGATCGTTATGGCGGGCGCTGGACGCTCGTCGGCGGCTCGCTGCTGATCGCGGCGGGATTGACGCTGCTTGGCGCGGCGCCGAATCTGGCCGTCTACTACGCGGCGTGGACGGTCCTTGGCCTCGGCATGGCCGCCGGCCTCTACGATGCGGCGTTCGCGACGATCGGACGCCTGTACGGCTCGACCGCACGGCCGTCGATCACCGGTCTTACCCTTCTGGGCGGGCTTGCCAGCACCGTGGCGTGGCCGATCATCGCGATTCTCGAAGGATATCTCGGTTGGCGCGCGACGTGCTTCGCGCTGGCGGCCGTGCATGGGCTGGTCAGCATGCCGCTACACGCCTTCGCTCTGCCGAAGCCGCCGCCAGCCGCCGTACCGGCGGCTGAGGCCGTCGAACACGAGAGCGCACGCACGCCCGCGCCGGCGGAGGCGAACCGTCTGTTTTTCCTTATCGCAATCGCGTTCACCCTCTACGCATTCATCAGTTCCGGACTATCGGTGCACGTGCTCGAAGTATTGCGACGCCTGGGTCTCGAAGTCGCCGGCGCCATCGCCATCGGCATGGTCATCGGTCCGGCGCAGGTGACGTCGCGAATCATCGAGTTCACGATGGGTCAACGCGCCCATCCGATCTGGACGGCGCGCACCGGCATCGGCTTATGCACCATCGGCGTCGTATTGCTGCTGGCCATCGGCCCCGGGGCGGCGATCGCCGCGATGGCGGTGTACGGCGCCGGCAACGGCATCATGACCATCGCCCGCGGCACCCTGCCGCTGGCGTTGTTCGGTCCGCACGGCTACGGCGCGCGAATCGGCCGCATCGCGCAGCCGGCGTTGATCGCCCAGGCGCTGGCGCCGATCGCGCTTGCCGCCGTGCTCGAACACGCCGGCGCTTCCGCGCTCCTTGGCGTCACGGCCGCAATCGCGCTCTGCGCCGCGGCGGCGTTCTGGCTGATCCGGCCGGGCGCGTGAGGAACTGGCTCAAGGAGTCGTCGTCATGGCTCAGCACCTGAATGTTCTCGTCCTGTGCACCGGCAATTCGGCGCGCAGCATCATGGCCGAGGCTTTGTTCAACCGATTGGGCGGCGGCCGCATCCGCGCCTACAGCGCCGGTAGCCATCCCAAGGGCGCGGTCGACCTGCGGACGCTGCGCGAGTTGAGGCGGCGCGGCCTCGCGGTCGACGGTTTGACGAGCAAGAGCTGGGACACGTTCGCTACGCCCGATGCGCCGCGCATGGATCTCGTGGTGACGGTGTGCGACGGGGCCGCAGCGGAGGCTTGTCCGGTATGGCCGGGAGCGCCGATTCGTGTCCATTGGGGCTTTGCCGATCCGGCGGCGATCGCGGGCGATGAACGCACGAAGCAGGATGCCTTCGCCCGAACGTTCGAGGCGATCGAAGCGCGCATCGGGTCGTTCTGCCGCCTGCGTTTCGAGCTGATGGACCGCGAGGCGCTCCGTCGTGCGGTCGAGGCGCTGACTTCGGATTGAACCTCCGCCGCGTCGCAAGGCTTAGGCGCGAAACGCTTCCCACGTCGCCGCCAGGGCGCGCGCCGCATTGTTGAAGGTTTCGTCGACGCCCTGAATTCGAAAGCAGTCGGCGAGAAACGCCAGCGTCTCGGCGACGGCGGCGCGTTGCGCCGTCGAAAGCGAGGCGACGAGGCGGCGGTGATTCTCGACGATCGAGCGCACCGCTTGCCGCGCCTGAGGGGTAGGATTGCGTAGGTGCTCCTTGATGAACTCGGGCACCTCCGGCCGGTCCTTGACCGCATTGTATTGGTCGCGAAGCATCGTCTCCGACGGTCGCGCGAGATAAAAGCACAATGAATCGACGAATGTATAAAGCTGAGCGTATTCCTCGGTATCGGCGTCGTGCGCGACGTCGAGCGACAGGACAAGAAACGCTGGAAGGTAATATTTGATCCCATCGGGCTTCATGAAGGCGATCATGCCTTGAAGCGGCGCATCATATTCCGCAAGGATCGTCTCGAACGTAATGTCGCGCCAATCCCTGCCCTTGAAAAACCGCGCGACGATCGTCCCCTCGTAGCCGGGGTCTTGCGGCGCGTCAGCGCCGAGATTGGCATCGCCCGGATATTCGACGGCGGCGAAAGCGTCGAGGATCCGGGCCCGCAACTCCACCGTGCTCGCTACATCCATATCCGCATGACCTCCGCCCGTCAGGTCCGCGCGCGTTTTTGGTTCTATTGGCGGCCGGAGCGCCCGGTCTCATACTCGCTCGCGGGTGTTAACGAACGGTTTGTCCTGATCGGTGGCAGGAAGCAGCCGCGTCGTGGCGGCCCGGCCGCGGGCCGCGCCGTCGGGGCGATCCGAATCGATTGCCCGGGAAACCAGGCTACCCGGTCCGCCACCGTCGCGACGCGTCGACCAAACGCTCGAAGGCCATATCGAGCACCACGCCAAGCATGCCCGCCAGGATTGCCCCTTGAATGACGTACGCGATGTTCGAGCCGTTGAGGCCGACGATGATCGGCAAGCCGAGCGTTTTCGCGCCCACCGTCGAGGCGATGGTCGCGGTGCCGACATTGATGATGACCGAGATGCGGATGCCGGCGACGATGACCGGTGCGGCGAGCGGCAGCTCCACGCGGCGCAGGATTTCGCCGTCGGTCATGCCCATCGCGCGCGCCGACTCGCGCACCGGCTCGGGCACGGCGACGAGGCCAGCGATCGTGTTTTGCAGGACGGGCAGCAACCCGTAGATGATGAGGGCGATGACGGCGGGATCGGATCCGAACCCGGTGACCGGAACCGCGAGCGCCAGCACGGCCACCGGCGGGAATGTCTGGCCGATCGCCGCGATCGTCTCGGTTACGCCGCGAAACTCCGCGCCGGCCGGCCGGGTTACGAAGATTCCGGCGGCGACGCCGATGGCGATCGCGGCCATGCTCGAAGCGCCGACGATCGCGAGGTGCGCCAGCACGAGGTCGATCAACGAATGCTGCTCATAGAGCGGCCGGTCGAGCCACGGGAAAAGCGCGGCGAAGATCGTTTTCGAGCTCGGCATGAGGATGACCAGGACGACGAAGACAAGCGCCGTCCAAAGCAGCCTGTCGCGCCACAGCGCGCGCGACTGGCCCATCGCCGCCGCGCGCGACCCGCGCTCGTTCTCGCGGCCGAGGTCGATCATCCTGGCCGGCTTTCCGCGTATGCGGTGAGCATCCTCAGGAGAGCATCCGCCGTCACCGCAAGCACGATCACCGGCGCCGCGCCGAGCACCGCCAGGTCCAGCGCATTGGCGAAAAGCCCCTGGAACATGACGGCGCCAAGGCCGCCCGCGCCGATCAGCGCCGCGACCGCCGTAAGTCCGATCGCCTGCACCGTCGTGACGCGTAACCCGGACAAGACCACGGGAAGCGCCAGCGGCAGTTCGACGCGCCAGAATATTTGCACGCTGGTCATGCCCATTCCCCGCGCCGCGTCGACGGCGGCGGGCGAGACCCCGGCCAGCCCTTCGGCCACGTTGCGGACGATCGGCAGCAGCGAATACAGGATCAGCGCGATGACCGCCGGAGCAAGGCCGATGCCGCTGATTCCCAGCGTCGCGAGTCCGGGAAAGATCGCCGCCAGGCCGGAAAGCGGCCCGATCAA
>DATFES010000236.1:0-3032 GCA_035250945.1 Alphaproteobacteria bacterium
CGGCGACGGTCAACAGCAGCGTTGCGGTCATCAGGACGAACGAGACCGCGCCGCCGAACGGCCAGTTGTTGAGTTGCGCGAACTGGCCGAACACCAGCGGCCCCATCATCGTGAATTGTGGCCCACCGAGCAGAACGGGCGTCGCATAGGCGTTCATGCCAAGAATGAAGGTGAGGATGCTGCCGGCGAGCGTGCCCGGCAGCGCCAGAGGCCAGACGATGCGGCGGAAGGTCTGCCACGGCCCGGCGCCGAGGCTTTGCGCCGCCTCCTCGATCGCCCGGTCGACGCCTTCGATGACGGCCTGCAGGGTCAACACCATGAACGGCAGATTGACGGCGCAAATGCCGATGATCACGGCTGTCTCGGTATACATGATTTCTAGCGGCGTCGAGATGATCCCAAGCCCGCCGAGCGTCGCGTTGATGAATCCCTTGCTGCCGAACAAGGTCATCCAACCGGCGGCGCGCACCGCGTTACCCATAAACAGCGGCAGTACGACGAGCATGATGGCGACGTTCTTGTAGCGGGACTCCATGCGCGCCAGCACGTAGGCGAGCGGAAAACCCATGACCAGGCAGATCGCCATGCAGACCGTCGCAACCCGCAGCGTGCGCCACAGCACCGCGGTGTAATAGGGGTCGGTGAAGAACTTGACGTAGTTCTCGGCGGTCGTCGCCTCGACCATGAACTTGCCGGGCACAAACTGGTTGAGGCTGTAACGAAACAGGATGACGATCGGGATCAGAAGGCCGATCGCCACGAACACCGTCGCCGGGCCGACCAGCGCGCCGGCGACCGACGGCGGCCCGGTCGGCTCATCGACGCGTCGCGCCGCGATGGCTGCGGTTTGCGAGATCATCGCTATCGCCCCCGTCCGGTCGTCACGCTCGCCGGATGCGTCCGACGCAGCGCATCGCGGCGAAGACGCCCGCGCTGGTCGGGCGGCTTCGCTCGCGTCGCGCCATCAACCCTTGAACGACTTGTCCCACCATTCCTTCAAGGCGGAGTCGTTCGTCGCGATGTAGCCGTAGTCAAGGTCCTTCAGGCGCTTCTGCTCCTCGGCGGTGAAGCCGATGCGCTTCTGGAGATCGCCGGCGACCTTGGCGTTGGTCACCGTCGGGTTGTAGCCCATATCGACCGCGAACGCTTCCTGGGCCGGAACTTCGAGCATTGCGTTTATGTATGCGTATCCACCATCCTTGTTGGTGGCATTCTTCGGCATTGCGAAGCCCGAGATGAAGAGCGGCACGCCTTCCTTGGGCGCCGCGGTCTCGACGTTGATGCCGGCGTTCTGCCATTGGACGGCACGAGCCTTCCACATGATGCAGATGCCGATCTCCTCGTTCTTGAGCGCCTGCGCCAACGCCTCGTTCGTGGGATAGATGCGCGCGCCGGCCTTCTTGATCGCCAGCAGCCGCTCCTTGCCGGAATCGAAGTTCGACATCGAGCCGCCCGACGCCATCGCCGACGCCATCATGGTGTAGATGTACTGGATATCGATCACACCAAGCTTGTTGCCATGCTTGGGATCGAACACCTCGGCAAAGCTGGTCGGCGGCTGGCTGATCATTTTCGGGTTGTAGAGGATGACCTTTCCCGAATAGATGTGGCCGACGCCGTAGGCGTATTTCATCTCCGGCACGAGATTCCTGGCGTTCGGGATCTTGCCGTAGTCCAACGTCTCGAGAACGCCCGCCTCGTTCATCTCGTACATGTTCGCGGCCGACAGGGCCTGGACATCGGTAGAGCCGCGCGGCAATCGCTTCTCGGCGATCATCTTGGCGCGCCGCGGACCGTCGCTCGCTTCGTCCTTGACCACCTCCCAGCCCTTCGCCACCAGGATCGGCGTCTCGACGTTCTTGGCCAGCAACCGCGAATAGTCGCCGCCCCAGGTTCCAAGCACGATCTTCTTGTTGCTTTGCGACCATGCCGGCGCCAGGCCCGCTCCAGAAAGGGCCGCCGCACCTGCCAGCGCACCGGCTCCCTTGAGGGCCTGTCGGCGCGTGACTTTCAGCCGTTTGAGTTTGTCGCTCATCATCGTCTCCCCGCTCGTGGTTGATACCGAACTTCCTTCACTCCTGCTCGCCGCCGGACGACCGCGCGGTCTCCGGAAAAACTAATCCGGCCGTCGCCGGCCAGCCGACATACATCGTGGCGCCCTCGGTCGGCGTCTCGCCGTTCGCCCGGTTGGGCAGTTGCACGATCACCCTATCGCTGGCCGACAACCGTACGCGAACATCCAGCGCCGCGCCTAGATATGACACCAGATCGACCTTGCCGGGCAGATTATTGTCGAGACCGGCGATCGGCCGGTCCGAGAGCGACAGGCGCTCCGGGCGCAACGCTAGCGCCCCGCGTCCGGACGCGGCGTCGCGCCCGCACTGTATGGCCAACCCGCCTTCGGTGCGGAACAGCCCGGGTCCCTCGACCTGGCCCGTAAGGAAAGTGCTTCGGCCGACGAACTCGGCGACGAATCGGTCGGCAGGACTTTCGTAAAGCTCGCGCTGCGTTCCAATTTGTCGAACGGCGCCTTCCGACATCACGACGAGGCGATCGGCCATCGTCAGCGCCTCTTCCTGATCGTGCGTCACCATGACCGTGGTTATTCCCAGCTCGTGCTGCAGCTCGCGGATCTCGACCCGCACCTGTTCACGAAGCTTGGCGTCGAGGTTGGAGAGCGGCTCGTCGAGCAGCAGTAAATCGGGGCGGATGGCGAGCGCACGCGCGAGCGCCACACGCTGTTGCTGACCGCCCGACAATTGCCGCGGCAGCCGCGCGCCGTAGCCGTCGAGCCGGACAAGCCGCAACGTCTCGGCGACGCGCGCTTCGGTGTCGGCGCGGGACAAGCTTCGCATCTCGAGGCCAAAGGCGACGTTCTGCGCCACGGTCAAATGCGGAAACAGGGCATAGCTTTGAAATACCAGCCCGGTGTTCCGCCGCCACGGCGGCAGGAGGGTGATATCCCGGCCGCCGAGGCGAATTGCGCCCGACGTCGGCGCGACGAAGCCGGCGATCATTCTAAGCGTCGTCGT
>DATFES010000248.1:0-15279 GCA_035250945.1 Alphaproteobacteria bacterium
CGGCGCACTGGCGCTGGGTGACCTGCCGGCGGCATGGAACGACGGCATGAAGGCGCTGCTCGGCGCGGTGCCGCCCGACGATCGCGACGGCTGCCTGCAGGACATCCATTGGCCGGGCGGCGCCTGGGGCTATTTCCCGACATATACGCTGGGCGCGATGACGGCGGCCCAACTCTTCGATGCCGCAAAACGCGCGCGACCGGAGATTCCATCGCGTATTCACAGCGGGGATTTCGCGCCGCTGCTCGGCTGGTTGCGCGCGAACGTCCACGCCATGGGCTCGCTGCTCTCGACGTCCGAACTTTTGACCGCCGCGACCGGTCGGTCGCTCGACCCGGAGATTTTCAAGCGGCATCTCGCGGAAAGGTACCTCGAGACGTAGGAACGCCGGCTGATACGGTCCGTGTCTGTCGCTAGGTTTGAGATAAAGACCTCGCGGCCAACCCGTCGATTATGAGGTCCGATGGCATCGCGTCGAATTCGACCAAGATCACAAGCCGGCGCCCATCGGCACGAAGATTTCATGCGCCGCGCGATCGCGCTCAGCAGGCTGGGCATGCAGCGGGGCGCCGGCGGGCCGTTCGGCGCGGTGGTGGTGCGCGATGGCGTGGTCGTGGGCGAGGGTTACAATCGAGTCACCTCGACCAACGATCCAACCGCCCACGCCGAGATCGTCGCGATTCGCGATGCCTGTCGGCGGCTCGAGACGTTCGATCTGTCCGGCGCCACGATCTACGCTAGTTGCGAACCGTGCCCGATGTGCCTCGCGGCGATCTTGTGGGCGCGCGTCGATCGCTTGTGGTACGCCAGCGGCAACGAGGATGCGAGCGCGGTCGGTTTCGACGATTCCGCTTTCCATCGCGAGATCCGTTTGCCCGTCGACCGGCGAACGCTGAAGCCGCGGCGTCTGCTCGCCGACGAGGCCAAGGCGGTGCTCGCCGAATGGGCCGATAAGCCGGACAAGATTCCGTATTGAGCGCTACCGGGCGTCGGGGCCCGGCGCTTGCCGCTCGCCTGCACGGCGGTTAGGCTCCCTCGGCGTTTTAGCCGGTTCCAAGGAAAATCGTCCTTTGCGTTATGTGTCGACCCGGGGCGACGCCCCGGCACTCAGCTTCGACGAAGTGTTGCTGGCCGGCCTGGCGCGCGACGGCGGGCTCTATGTGCCGAAGCTATGGCCGCGCTTTTCCTCTAAGGAGTTCAAGGCGTTGGCTGGTCGAGGCTACGCCGATGCGGCGCTTGCGATCATGCGCCCTTTCGTCGCCGGAGCGATCGACGATCGGGCGCTGGAGCGGTTGATCGCGGACGCCTTTCGCGGATTTGGCCACCCGGCGGTGGCGCCTCTCAAGCAGCTAGGGTCCAACGACTGGCTGCTCGAGCTCTTCCACGGACCGACGCTGGCCTTCAAGGATTACGCGCTGCAGCTTGTCGGGCCCTTGTTCGAACATGTGCTCAAGGCGCGAGGGCGAAGGGTCACGATCGTCGGGGCGACTTCGGGCGACACCGGCTCGGCGGCGATCGAGGCCTGCCGCGACCGCGAGGCGATCGAAATTTTCATCCTGCACCCCAAGGGCCGCGTTTCCGAGGTACAGCGCCGCCAGATGACCACGGTCGCGGCGGCGAACGTCCACAACGTCGCCATCGAGGGCAGCTTCGACGATTGCCAGGATCTGGTGAAGGCGATGTTCAACGACGCAGCATTTCGCGATCGCCACGCGCTGTCGGCGGTCAACTCGATCAACTGGGCGCGTATCGCCGCGCAGATCGTCTATTACGTCACCGCCGCGCTGTCGCTTGGCGCGCCGCACCGCCGCATCGCCTTCGCCGTGCCGACGGGCAATTTCGGCAATGTCTACGCCGGCTGGGCCGCGGCGCAGATCGGCCTGCCCGTGGCGCATCTCGTCATCGGCTCGAATCGCAATGACATCCTGACGCGCCTCATTGCCAGCGGAACCATGAAGATCGACGCGGTTTCGCCCTCGCTGTCGCCGAGCATGGATATCCAGGTGTCGAGCAATTTCGAGCGCCTGTTGTTCGAGCTCGCGGCGCGCGACGGGACCCGCGTCGCCAAGCAGATGGCCCGGTTTCGCCGTCGAGGCGAGTTGCGCCTGGCGTCGGGGCGCCATCGTCGCCTGCGCAAGTTTTTCGATGGCGCGCGGGTCGACGACGAAGCGACGCTCGCGGCGATCCGTAACATATATGGCCAGACCGGCGAGCTCGTCGATCCGCATACCGCCATCGGTCTGCATGCGGCCGAGGCGTGCCGACGCGATGCCGCCATCCCGATGGTGTCGCTCGCCTGCGCGCATCCGGCGAAATTCCCCGACGCCGTCGAACGCGCCACCGGCGTCAGGCCACGGCTTCCTCAGCGCCTGGCCGATCTCATGGAACGGCCCGAGCGCTTTGTCTCGCTGCCGAACGACCTGCGGGCGGTCGAAGAATTCATCGCCGGACAGGCGCGGCTCGCCGCATGATCACCGAGAACGCCGCCATGAACATCCGCATCACCACGTTGCCCAATGGACTCCGCGTCGCCACCGACGTCATGACCAGCGTCGAGACGATTTCGCTTGGGCTGTGGGCGGGTGTGGGAACGCGCCACGAGATGGCGGATGCGAACGGCGTCGCCCACATGCTCGAGCACATGGCGTTCAAGGGAACGACCAGCCGGTCGGCGCGTCAGATCGCCGAGGAAATCGAGTCGGTCGGCGGCCAGATGAACGCTCACACGGGCCGCGAGCAGACCGCGTATTACGTCAAGATCCTGAAGGGCGACCTCGGGCTCGGCGTCGATATCCTGGCCGATATCTTGCAACGTTCGGTCTTCGATCCCGAGGAGCTCGCGCGCGAACGCATCGTCGTCTTGCAGGAGCTGGGCCAAGCCGAGGACACGCCCGACGACATCATCTTCGATCATTTTCAGGCCACCGCCTATCCTGACCAGGCGATAGGACGGCCGGTGCTAGGCCGGGCCGAGATCATCGAACGTATGTCGCGCGAGTCGCTGATCGAATACCGGCAACGCCGCTACGGGGCGCGCAGCATGGTGCTGGTCGCAGCGGGCGCCGTCGATCACGACAAGCTGGTCGAGATGGCGGCGCGTGCCTTCGCCGATTTGCCCGCCGCCGCCGACGAATCGCTCGAGCCGGCGCGCTATGTCGGCGGAGTGTTTCGCGACGACGACCATCTCGAGCAGGTGCATCTCGTTGTCGGCTTTCCGGGCGTCGCTTATGCCGATCCCGACTACTACAGCTCGTTGGTGCTGGCGACGCTACTTGGAGGCGGGATGTCGTCGCGCCTGTTCCAGGAAATCCGCGAGCGTCGCGGCCTGTGCTACAGCATATCGGCCTACGCTGTGCCGTTTCTCGATGGCGGGATTTTCGGCGTATACACCGGCACCGGCACCCGCGAAGCGCCGGAGCTCGTCGACGTCCTGACCGCCGAACTCGCCGGCGCCATGCAAGCGGCGCCCGAAGACGAGCTCAACCGCGCGCGCGTCCAGCTCAAGGCCGGGCTGTTGATGGCGCTCGAAAGCACCAACGCGCGCATGGATGCGCTCGGCTCCCAGCTGCTGATCTACGGGCGGCCGATCCCGCCCGACGAGATGGTGAGCCGGCTCGACGCGGTCGGCTCCGCCGATGTCGCGCGCGTGGCGCGGCGCATCTTCACCGGCCGGCCGACGATGGCGGCGATGGGGCCGCTCGGCGAAGTCGATGTCTTTGCGCGGCTGGCTTTGCAAACCGCCTGAGAAACGAACCCGGTCGGTCGGCTCAGGCGTGACCGGCCTGGCCTGCGAGCGAGGTGAGATCGATGCCGAGCTTGGCGAGCGCGCGCCGCCATTTATTGTCGTTGTCGCCGTCGAAGACGAGGTTGTGGTCGGCCGGTACGGCGAGCCAGCCATTGGCGCTGATCTCGGATTCGAGCTGTCCGGGACCCCAACCGGCATAGCCGAGCGCAAGGATGCTGAGCTGCGGCCCCTCGCCGAGCGCGATCGCCTTGAGGATATCGATCGTCGCGGTGAGGGCGAAGCCGGTGGTCACCACCATCGTTCCGTCGCGCACATAGTCGTCGGAGTGCAGAACGAAGCCGCGTCCAGCTTCGACCGGGCCGCCGAAATGAACGCGAATCTGCTTGGTCCGCGCGCCGACTTCGATGTTGAGCTGCTCGAGGAGGTCGGGGAAGGTGAGCTGGTCGAACAGCCGGTTCACCACGAGCCCCATCGCCCCGTCGGAATTATGCGCGCAGATGTAAATGACCGAACGCTGGAAGCGCTGATCCTCCATCTGGGGCATGGCGATCAACAGATGCCCGGTGAGGTACGTGGGTATCGCGCTATTCAGGGTCATCGACTCCGACATATGGCGCTAATCGTGTTAAAGCAAGCTTAGCACGATCTGGCGACACTGAGGTGCGGGTTGCCGCAATCCACTCACGAATTTGTGCGGCGGCGGCGCGACTTAGCGCCTATATAAAAGCCCATCGGCAGTCCTCTTCTCGGAAACGCCCCCGGAGCTCATGCGACGACGCTAAGTCGATGCCGTTCAAAGCAAAAATAGCCCTCCTTGGGGCGCTCGTCGCGATCCTCGCGGTGGGCGCCGCAAAAGCCGACGACCCGGCGGCTTCGCCATGGGCCGAAACCGATCAATCCAGGGTCCGCCTGCTCGCTGCCACGACCGCAACGGGCGCCACCGGAACGCTGCGACTCGGGCTCGAGTTTCAACTCGCATCAGGCTGGAAAACGTACTGGCGCGCACCCGGAGATGCCGGCTTTCCGCCGCGTGCCGATTGGGACGGTTCGAGCAACGTCGTCGACGTCGCAATGCGCTGGCCGGCGCCGGCGCGCTTCGAGCTGTTCGGCCTCGACACCTTCGGCTATGGCGATCAGGTCGTTTTTCCGCTGGACGTGCGGGTTGCACGACCGGGCGAGCCGGTGAAGCTTGCGGCGAAGGTCGACTACCTGATCTGCGAAAAGATTTGCATCCCCTACACCGCCGAGCTGAACCTGACGCTGCCCGCCGGCGCCGCCAACCCCAGCCCGCACGCGCATCTCATCGATCGCTTCAATGCGCGCGTGCCGGGCGACGGCGGCGGCGCCGGGCTGGCGATCGAACGCGCGTCGTGGAGCGGCGGCAAGGATCCGGCGATCGTTGTTGGCTCGCGGGCGATGACGCCGTTCGTTGCTCCCGATGTTTATGTCGAGGGTCCCGACGGGTGGAGCTTCGGGCGCGCCGAGGCGCGATTGTCCGACGGCGGCGCGCGCGCGATCTTACGCCTACCCCTGCGCGCCGGCGGCAAGGAGAGCCTCGCCGGACGCGAAGTGCGCCTGACGCTGGTCGATGGCGATCGCTCCGCCGAGCGGACGCTCGTGCTCGGCGGCGAGGCAGCGGCGGCCGGGAGCGAATCCGGCAGCCTGTTGGCCATCCTCGGACTGGCGCTCTTGGGCGGGCTCATTCTCAACCTGATGCCGTGCGTGTTGCCGGTCCTGTCGCTGAAGCTGCTTGGCGTGGTTAGTCATGGCGGCGCCGCGCGGGGCGCCATTCGCGCCAGCTTCGTCGCCTCGGCGGCGGGAATCCTGACGGCGTTCGCGGTTCTCGCGGCCGCGCTGATCGCGTTCAAATCGGCGGGGCTCGCCATCGGCTGGGGCATTCAGTTCCAGCAGCCGGCGTTTCTCGTCTTCATGGCGTTGGTCGTGACTCTGTTCGCCGCCAATCTGTGGGGCTGGTTCGAGATCCGGCTGCCCGATCCGCTCGCCGACGCCGCCGCCGTGGCGGGCACGCCGCGATTGCGCCGTCCTTCGCTTGGCGGCGCGTTCGTCACCGGCGCGCTTGCGACGCTGTTGGCGACGCCGTGCTCGGCGCCTTTCCTTGGAACCGCGGTCGGCTTCGCGCTTGCGCGCGGGCCATTCGAGATTTTCGCCGTGTTCGCCACGCTTGGGCTGGGATTGGCGCTGCCCTATCTCGTTGTGGCGGCGTTCCCGGCATTGGCGCAGATGATGCCGCGGCCCGGCGTGTGGATCGTCTGGCTGCGATATGCGCTCGGCTTCGCGCTGGCCGGGACCGCAGCTTGGCTGCTGTCGATCCTTGCGGCGCAAATCGAGCCAGCCGGAATGGTCGTGCTCTCGGCGCTGTTGCTCGCGGTTCTGCTCGTGTTGTGGCGCGGTCAAGGCGGCCGCTTGGCGGCGATGCGTCTGCCGGCACTGGCGATCATCGCCATAATCGCATTCGTCGTGCCGGGACGCTTCGAGGCGGCGTCCTCGCGCGGGATTGCGAGCACGTCCGATTTGCCGGGCGCGTGGCGCGCCTTCGAGCACACCGATATCGCGGCATTGGTGGGCGAGGGGCGCGTCGTCTTCGTCGATGTCACCGCCGATTGGTGCATCACCTGCCAGGTGAACAAGAGCCTGGTGCTGGCGCGCGGACCGGTCGCGGCGCGCTTGGCCGATGGCGCCGTGATTCCCGTGCGCGCCGATTGGACCCGGCCCGACGATCGGATCGCCATGTATCTGGCGAGCTTTGGCCGCTACGGCATCCCGTTTTATGCCGTGTATGGCCCCGGCGCGCCCGATGGTTTGGTGCTGCCCGAGGTGCTCACGCCCGAGGCGGTGCTGGGCGCATTCGAAAAGGCGGCTGGGCCGGCGCAAAAAACCGCCGCCGGATGATCGGCGGCCGCGCTGCGCTTCGGCCTCCTTCGAGGATGAAATCGGCGGGACGGCAGGCTATAGATTGGCCCGGTTGCGCGGCCGCGGCGCCTGCGATTTGGGCTGCCGGCCGGCCGGTTCATTATGCGCCAAGCGAGAAAGGACCCAAGAATGACGATCAAGGTAGGCGACAAGATCCCATCGGTGAAACTCCGGACGATGACGAAAGACGGCCCCAAGGAGATCACGACCGACGATCTGTTCAAGGGGAAGAAGGTGGTGATGTTCGGCCTTCCCGGCGCGTTCACCCCGACCTGTTCGGCCAAGCACCTTCCGGGCTTCGTGCAGCAGGCCGACGCCATCAAGGGCAAGGGCGTCGATACGATCGCCTGCATCTCGGTCAATGATGCGTTCGTCATGGGCGCGTGGGGCAAGGACCAGAATGCCGGCGACAAGGTGATGATGCTGGCCGACGGCAACGCCGATTTCACCAAGTCGGTCGGGCTTGAAATGGACGGCACCGGTTACGGCATGGGCCTGCGCTCGCGCCGCTTTTCGATGGTTGTCGAGGACGGCGTGGTCAAGCATTTCAACCTCGAAAAGCCGGGCGCCTTCGAGGTCTCGAACGCCGAAACGATTCTCAAGCAGATCTGACGCGCTGGGCCCGCGCATCGCCGAGCTCAGCGTAAGGTCGCCGTTTCAGTATTGGCCGGAACGTGTCCTTCTCGGCCAGGCATTTCGGTTAGCGCTCGCGGGGCGATGGCGAGGGCGGTCGATCGTCGATCGGCCGGGCCGCCAAGGCGCGACGACGCCGAGCAGCGCATCAGCGCGCGTCACACGTGCGCAAGCCGTTTCTCTTGGCGCCTTGGCGTCTTGGCGGTGATCCGGATTCGTGGCGACGCCGCCGCTCGCGATCAATCTTTCGTCGCCGTCAGCGCGTCGATCGCGGCGCGGGCAAGTGCGTCGGCGCGTTCGTTTTCAAGATGCCCGGCATGGCCGCGCACCCAGCGCCATTCGACCTCGTGTCCGGCAAGCGCCTCCTCGAGCTTGCGCCATAGATCGACATTCTTGACCGGCTTCTTATCGGCGGTCTTCCAGCCGCGGCGCTTCCAATCGCGAATCCAACGGGTGATCCCGTCGCGCAGATACATCGAATCGGTGTGGATGATCACGCGTGCGCCGCGCTTGAGCGCCGCGAGCCCCTCGATCGCCGCCGTCAGCTCCATGCGGTTGTTGGTCGTCTGACCCTCGGCGCCGGAGATTTCTTTCTCATGTCCGCGCCATCGCAACAGGACACCCCATCCGCCGGGGCCCGGATTGCCCCGGCAGGCGCCGTCGGTGAACAGGTCGACCGTGTCGCCGTCGTGCGCCCGGCTCACGGTTGCGCGCGCGGCCCGAGAACGACGTCGGCCTCGACGCGAATCTCGACCCGCGTCTCGCCGGGTTCGGCGACCGGCGGCGGCGCCGCCGCGGTGACCGCCGATTCCGCCGCCATGCGTGCGATGGGCGCGATCGGCGGCCGGCCGGTCTGACCGACCCGTACTTCGCGATATCGGATGATCGAAAGATTCATCGTCTCGGCGACGCGTTCGGAGCGGGCGCGCAACCGTTGCAGCGCCTCGCGGGTCAGCTCGTCCTCGAGCGCGCGCGCCGCCTCGCGCGACAACTCGTAGCTCAGGCCGGAGAAAAGGAAACCCTGCTGCTGCAGTTCGCCGGCCAGCGCCAGCAGCGGCCCGGACTCCTTGCCCGAAAGCGCCAGGGTCTGTACACCGCGCCATCGCGCCGCCGGCGGCGCCCGGCGGTCTTCGTGGACGAAATAGCTACCGGTCTCGACCTTGACGCTGTCGACCGACTTCGCCTTGTCGAGCGCTTCGGTCATCTTGCGATTGATCTCGGCTTGAATGCGCGCCGGCTCGGCCCCCGTCGCCTCGACCCGGAGCTGCGCGCGCAAGAGATCCTGGCGCGCCAGACGCTCGGCTGATTCGGAAAGACGCAGCAGCGTCCGATCATGCATATCGTCGTGTTGGCCTGTTGCGCCATGGTGGCGCGTGGCGTCGGGCCCCGGCGCCGCCGGCTGCGCGTGACCGGGCGCGGCAATGACGAGCGCGGCCAAAAGAAAAAGAAATGAACTCGATCGCATGGCGTGTCTCCTCGAATCGGAGTGGAGGGACCCCATCACAGGCCGTACGCGGCTGCGGTCTTCACCTGGCGATGGAAGCGTAGCTTCTTCAAATATTCCAGCGGGTCCTTGGGCTTGACCAGCGCGCCTTTCGGAGTATTGAGCCAGTCGTACAGTCGGGTGAGCAAGAAGCGCAACGCGCTGCCACGCGCGAACAGCGGCAGGGCGGCGATCTCGGCCTCGGACAGCGCGCGGGTCCTCGCGTAGTTGCCGATCAGCAGGCGCGCCTTGGTGGCGTTGAGGCTGCCGTCGGTCTCGAAACACCAAGCGTTGAGGCAGATCGCCAAGTCGTAAGCGAGCTGGTCGTCGCAGGCGAAATAAAAATCGATCATTCCGGTGAGCCGGTCGCCGCGAAAGAACACGTTGTCGGGGAAGAGATCGGCATGAATGACGCCCGATGGTAGATCGTCGGGCCAGCTCGCGCCGATATGCTCCAGTTCCTTGCCGAGCTCGTCGGCCAGTCCCTTGCGCACCGAATCGGCGCGCGCGCGGCAGCTCTCGTAGAGCGTGCGCCAGCCGGATAGCGCCAGCGCGTTGACGCGCTTCAACGGAAAATCGGCGCCGGCGATGTGGAGCTGCGCCAGGGCCTCGCCGACCTGGGCGCAATGGGCGTTGAGCACCCGGCGCGGCCACATGCCTTGCAGGAAGGTGACGATCGTCGCCGGCCGGCCGGCGAGCCGGCGTAGCGCCTTGCCGTCGCGCGCGTGCACCGGCGTCGCGCACGCAATGCCCTTGCCGGCAAGATGCTCCATCAGACCGAGGAAGAACGGCAGATCGGCCTCGGCGACGCGCTTCTCATAGAGCGTAAGGATGTACGTGCCGCGCTCGGTCTGCAGAAGATAGTTCGAGTTCTCGACGCCTTCCGCGATGCCTTTACACGAAAGCACCTCGCCGAGATCGTATTGCGCGACGAATTTCTCCAGATCGTCGTCGTCGACTTCGGTGTAGACGGCCATGCGCCCCCTGGGTTCCGCGCCGCCTATTCGACGAGCGCGCGGGGCAGATTGAAATGCACGTCTTCGTCGACGACGTGGACCTCCTCCATCGTCACCTCGAAACGCGCCCTCAGCTCGGCGATCAGCTCGGCGACGAGGACCTCCGGCGCCGAAGCGCCGGCGGTGATTCCCAGACGGCGCACGCCGGCGAGCTCGCTCCAGGCGACGTCGCTCGCCCGCTGAATCAACAATGCGCGCGGACAACCGGCCGAGCGCGCGACCTCGACGAGCCGCATCGAGTTGGATGAGTTCGGCGCGCCGACGACCAGGATCGCGTCGGTTTGGCGGGCGATCGCTTTGACCGCGCTTTGCCGGTTGGTGGTCGCGTAGCAGATGTCTTCCTTGCGCGGCCCGACGATGGCCGGAAAGCGGCGCTGCAACGTTGCGACGATCGAGGCGGTGTCGTCCACCGAAAGCGTGGTTTGGGTGATGTAGGCGAGATTTGCGGCGTCGGCGACGACGAGACGCGCGACGTCGTCGACGGTCTCGACCAGCATGACGGCGCCCGTGGGAAGCTGGCCCATGGTGCCGATCACCTCCGGGTGGCCGGCGTGGCCGATGAGGATGATCTGGCGGCCGGCTTCATGGTGATGCTCGGCCTCGCGGTGGACCTTGCTGACCAGGGGGCAGGTCGCGTCGAGATACAGCATTCGACGCCGTTCGGCCGCCGCGGGGATCGATTTCGGTACGCCATGGGCCGAGAAAATAACCGGCGCGCCGTCCGGTACCTCGTCGAGCTCCTCAACGAACACCGCGCCCTTGCGCTCCAGGCCTTCGACCACGTAGCGGTTATGAACGATCTCGTGGCGCACGTAGACCGGCGCGCCGAACCGGGCAAGCGCCCGTTCGACGATCAATATGGCGCGGTCGACCCCGGCGCAAAAGCCGCGTGGACTGGCCAGCAGCACCGAAAGCGCCGGCCGCGCCGCGTGCCGGCCCTCAGCCATTTCCGAGGCCACTCGCTGTCCTTCCGGCCGTCCGCCAAGCTTGTGAAATCATTGCATCTTCTCTATGGTCTCGGAGTCGCCTGGAGCGATGGCGGGGCCAACTTACCCCGCTTCGGTCGGATGACGGAAGTGGCGATCTGCCGCCGATGTCTTAACTCGGATCGCAAGTGGAATGTCTGAACCGATCCTCGCTCAGAAAGGACCTTACGGCGTCGATGTCATCGCCGGCCACCAGTACTGGTGGTGCGCCTGCGGTCGCAGCAGGCGGCAGCCATTCTGCGATGGTTCGCACGCCGGAACGGGAATCGAAGCCGTTCCATACTCGGCGTCCGAATCGAAGAAACTTTGGTTTTGCGGTTGCAAGCAAACCCGGAACAAGCCGTTTTGCGACGGCACCCACAACAAGCTGCCGTGACCAGCGCGGCCGCGAAGAACGCGTTGCGGCGAGCACGGCCGGCGATCGCCGCCGCGCTGATGGGTGCCAGCGTGCTTGCCGCATGTGGGTCGCGCGAACCGCCTCCGCCGTGCCCGACGGCGGTGATCGTCACCGACCTCGCATCGGTCACGCGATTTCGCGACGGGCCGGGCCGCGACGTGCTCGATATTCGATCGCAAGGCGAGATTTTCGATGTTCTCGTGCAATGCGACTATAACCGCAGCGGCGCCACGGTCGATCTGCAGGTCGCCATTCGCGCCGCCCGCGGGCCGGCCGACACCGAGCGCCGCACGGAGTTCGCGTACTTCGTCGCGATCGAATCGCCGGACGGCGCCATCGTCGCCAAGGAGCAGTTCACCGCCACCTACGAATTCCGCGATAACCGCACAACGGTCGGTAGCGTCGAGGAGCTTGTGCCGGTGATCCCCGGCGCGACGCGGCAGACCGGGGCGAGATATCGCCTTTTGATCGGCTTTCAGTTGACGCCCGAGGAGATCGCCTGGAATCAGCGCCAACGTCCGCGTTGACGCCATGGAAGTTCCGCGCGCGCGCCATTGACTTGCGATTCGGGCGGCGTATGTTGGATCGTGCGCCCGGCGACGGGCGCCTTGATTGCGGGAGAGACCGGCGCCTTCGCGCGAGCGAGGGGCGACCGGCGCCGAAGGAGCAACCGCCCCGGAAACTCTCAGGCAAACGGACCGCAATCCGAGAACAAGCTCTGGAAAGCAGGCGCGTCATCGCTTAGGACGCGACTCACCGAAGATGTAAGCCCGGTCGCTCGCAATCGTCGACGGGGCGAATCTTTCAGGTCCAAGCGACAGAGGGGGCGCCGGGTACGATCGCGTCTGCGCGGAGATCGTGCCTGCGGCGCCGTCGGCCCGTCGCGCGCGAGGGACCTGGACGATCATGACCGAGTCGCACCAAGCAACCTTGCAGCGGACGCCGCTCCACGCTCTGCATGTGGCGCTGGGCGCGAAGATGGTTCCCTTCGCCGGCTACGACATGCCGGTGCAATATCGCGACGGAATCATCGCCGAGCACATCCATACCCGCAACGCCGCCGGGTTGTTCGACGTCTCCCACATGGGCCAGATCCGTCTCGACGGAAGGGGCGCCGTAGCCGCGCTCGAGTCGTTGGTCCCCGGTGACATCGCGGGCCTTGCATCCAATCACACGCGTTACACGCTGTTGACCAACGAGTCAGGCGGCATCCTCGACGATCTCATGGCCACCAACCGCGGCGATCATCTGTTCCTCGTGGTGAACGCGGCGTGCAAGGCGGCGGACACGGCGCATCTGCGCGCAAAGCTTGGCGGCGGCGTGACGGTGACCGAACTTGAATCGCGCGCCCTTATGGCGCTTCAGGGGCCGCAAGCGGCCGCGGTGCTCGCCCGACTTGCGCCCGAGACCGCGTCGATGAAGTTCATGACCTTCGCCGTCATCAAGCTTGACGGCGCCGAGGCCTGGGTGACGCGCTCGGGCTACACGGGCGAAGACGGGTTCGAGATTTCGGTCGAGGGCGCCGCCGCCGAGCGGGTCGCGCGCGCGCTTCTCGCGTCTCCCGAGGTCAAGCCGATAGGGCTCGGCGCACGCGATTCGTTGCGGCTCGAGGCGGGCTTGTGCCTTTACGGCCACGACATCGACACGACGACGACGCCGATCGAAGCAGGTCTCGCCTGGGCGATCGGCAAGCGCCGGCGCGCCGAAGGCGGCTTTCCCGGCGCCGAGGTCATCAAGCGGCAGCTCGCCGACGGGCCGCCGCGTCGGCGCGTCGGCATCCTGCCGGAGGGCCGTGCGCCGGCGCGCGAGCACGCCAAGATCCTCGATGCCGCCGGCGCGTCGATCGGCGAGGTGACCAGCGGCGGATTCGGGCCGACGGTCAACCGACCAGTGGCGATGGGTTATGTCGCCGCTGCCAACGCCGGCGAAGGCGCCGCCGTCAGTCTCGTCGTACGCGACGTGCCGCGACCGGCGCGCATCGCCCGACTGCCGTTCGTCCCGCAGCGTTATTACCGCGGTTGAGATCAGGGGAGAGCCGAATGAGCCAAGTCCATTTCACCAACGAGCACGAATGGATTCGCCTCGAGGGCGATGTCGGCGTCGTCGGCATCACCGACTACGCGCAAGGCCAACTCGGCGACGTCGTCTATGTCGAGCTTCCGGCGGTGGGGAAGCAGGTGACCAAGGGCGGCGAATGCGCCGTCGTCGAATCGGTCAAAGCGGCGAGCGAAGTCTACGCGCCGGTAAGCGGCGAAGTGGTGGCGGTGAACGAAGCGCTATCCGGAAATCCCGGGTTGGTCAACGCATCGGCGATGGGCGAAGGCTGGTTCGTCAAGATTCGCTTGAAGGACAAGAACGAACTCGCCGGGCTCATGAACGAGGACGCCTATAAGAAATTCACCGCCGGGTTGGCCTGAGGAACCGTCGCCATGCGCTATTTGCCGCACACCGACGCCGACCGTCGCGATCTCTTGAACGCGATCGGCGCGCCGTCGATCGAGGCGCTATTCCGCGACGTTCCGGAGGCGGCGCGCCTCAAATCGCCGCTCGATCTGCCCGACCATATGACCGAGCTCGAGGTCGAGCGGGCGATCGGCGCGATGGCGGCCAAGAACCGCCATGCCGGGCAGATGGCCAGCTTCCTCGGCTGCGGCGCCTACCGGCATCATGTCCCGGCGGCGGTCGATCACCTTATCCAGCGCGGCGAATTCCTCACCTCGTATACGCCATACCAGCCCGAGGTATCGCAGGGAACGTTGCAATACCTGTTCGAATTCCAGACCCAGGTCGCGTTGTTGACCGGCATGGAGGTCGCCAACGCCTCGATGTATGACGGCGCCACCGCCTGCGTCGAGGCGGTGCTGATGGCCAATCGTCTGACGCGTCGGGCCAAGGCGGTGCTGTCGGGCGGGCTGCATCCGCATTACCGCGAGATCGTCGAGACGCATGCGCGTTTTTCGGGCTTCGCGGTCGATGCGCAGAGGCCGACGCCCGGGGCGGCGGAGAACTTGGCGTCGCGCATCGACGCCCAGACTTCGTGCGTCGTGGTCCAGAACCCGTCGGTGTTCGGCGATCTCGGCGATCTCACCGCGCTCGCCGAGGCGGCCCATGGAGCTGGCGCGCTGCTGATCGTCGTCGTCACCGAGGTCGTGTCGTTGGGATCGATCGAGCCTCCGGGCGCGATGGGCGCCGATATCGTCGTCTGCGAGGGCCAATCGCTCGGTAATGCGCTCAGTTTCGGCGGTCCCTATGTCGGACTGTTTGCGACGCGCGAAAAATACGTTCGCCAGATGCCGGGCCGGGTGGCCGGCGAAACGGTCGATGTCGACGGGCGGCGCGGCTGGGTGCTGACGCTCTCGACCCGCGAGCAGCACATCCGACGCGAGAAAGCGACGTCGAACATCTGCACCAACTCAGGCCTATGCGCGCTGGCGTTCACCATCCATCTCGCCTTGCTTGGCGAGGCAGGATTAACGCTGCTTGCCGCGCTCAATCACGCGCGGGCCGTCCAGCTCGCCGAGAAGCTCGAAGCCATCGCGGGCGTGCGGCTTCTGACATCGTCGTTCTTCAACGAGTTCACGTTGGCGCTGCCCGCACCTGCGGCGCCGATCGTCGATCGCCTGGTCGATCGCGGGGTGCTCGCCGGCGTGCCCGGCGCGCGGCTGTGGCCGGAGCGCGCCGAGCTCGCCGACATCCTGATCGTCGCCGCAACCGAAATGAACACCGACCAGGACATCGATGCTTTCGCCCGCGCGCTCGGCGCGACGTTGTGAGGATGGCGACCATGGACAAATTGCCCGGCCGCACCGCGCGACACGCCGCCGACGCCGCCCGCGAGGCGACGACTGTCTCCGGTCATCGCGGCTTGCAGCTCGAGGAGCGGTTGCTGTTCGAGCAGGGCTCGCCGGGCCGCTCGGGCGTCGATCTGCCGCCGGCGCCCAACGTGCGCAAGCGTCTCGGCGGGCTCGAGCGCCGGTCGCCGATCGGCCTTCCGGGGCTGTCGGAGCCGCAGGTCATCCGCCATTTCACGCGGCTGTCGCAGAAGAACTACGCCATCGACAGCGGGCTCTATCCGTTGGGTTCGTGCA
>DATFES010000255.1:0-2152 GCA_035250945.1 Alphaproteobacteria bacterium
CGGTCCAAACCGCTTCGTCAGGTTTTGAATCGAAATCATCGCCGACATGTCCGCCGCCACCCCGTTAATCTGTTCCCGACGCCGCCGGGGTCAAAAAATTGCCCCGTTGATTTACCCATGTACGGCCGATTTGCAAGGGGGACGGCGATGGGGAAAGACTCTTCGCCGCGCAGGAATTCGTCGGCGCCGCAAATACATAGAATTTCCTCGACCGCGTTTACCCGGCGGCTCGGCCGCCGCCATGGAATTGCTTCGCCGGCCGAGGGCAACCGCGCCGGCGAGCAACGGCAGCTTCGTCGTCGACCCTACGAGGTTTTATCCAACTATTTGATATTGTTAACGTATCTTAGCTATCGATTCGATAGACGATCGGCATTTCCAGAACCGCGCCGAGACCCGCATTGTCGGGGTCGCTCGCCAAGCAATCCGGCTCGGGCGAGATCTGGCCAGCAGCGCGCCAGAACTCGGGCGCACTCGAACATCAGGAACCCGCCATGGAACATGGCCTCAAACATTTCGCCGAATACACCGCCCTGATCGTCGAGGTATTCGCCATGTTGTTCGTCGCCTATGGCGCGGCCGAGGCCGTCTTGCGCTCGTTGGGGCCTTCGTTCGGCCGACCCGCTCCGCGCGACTGGCGCAAGAAGGTATGGGTCAGCTTCGGAATGTGGTTGCTGCTAGGGCTGCAGTTCGCGCTGGCCGCCGATATCGTGCGGAGCGTCATCCTGCCGACCTGGACCGACATCGGTCAGCTCGCGGCGATCGCGGCGATTCGGACCTTCCTCAATTATTTTCTCGAGCGCGATCTCGAGAAGCTCGATGCGCCCGTGGTAACGCCGAAAAGCGTGCAGCGAGCCGAGGCGGCGTAATCCGGCGCGACTCGAGGCGGCGCGTCTGCGTGCTTACCGATTGAGCAGACGCCGATGGGATGATCGAATAATGAGCATCGCCGGTGTGCGCGATGTCGCGATCGACCACGCTTCGGTTGTTATCGCGCGCGATTTATCCGGTAAATCCGATAGACCCGACGATTGGCACGAATCTCGCTTTGCACCGCAACACCGCGTGGAATCGACGCGGTGCATCGAGGCGCGAAGAGGAGGTGTCAAACCGTGAAAAGCAACATGAAGACGGGTGTGTTCGCCGTGGCGACCGCGCTCGCGACGCTGGCGCTTAGCGCCGGCGGGCCGGCGGTGGCGCAGCAGCCGCCGATCAAAGTTGGAGTCCTGCATTCGCTGTCGGGCACGATGGCGATCAGCGAGACGACCCTTAAGGACACGATCCTTTTGATGGTCGAGGAGCAGAACAAGGCGGGCGGATTGCTGGGACGGAAGCTCGAGGCGGTGGTCGTCGATCCGGCGTCGAACTGGCCGCTGTTCGCCGAAAAAATGCGCGAGCTGATACAGGTGCAGAAAGTCGACGTTATTTTCGGCTGCTGGACGTCGGTGTCCCGTAAATCGGTATTACCGGTCGTCGAGGAGCTGAACGGGCTTCTTTTCTATCCGGTGCAGTATGAAGGCGAGGAATCGTCGCGCAACGTGTTCTACACCGGGGCGGCGCCGAACCAGCAGGCGATCCCGGCGGTCGAGTATCTAATGAGCAAGGATGGCGGCGAGGCGAAGCGCTGGGTGCTGCTCGGGACCGACTACGTCTACCCGCGGACGACGAACAAGATTCTGCGCGCATTCCTGAAATCGAAGGGCGTCGGTGAATCCGACATCATGGAAGAGTACACGCCGTTCGGGCATTCGGACTGGCAGACGATCGTCGCTCGCGTCAAGCAGTTCGCCTCGCAAGGCAAAAAGACCGCCGTCGTCTCGACGATCAACGGCGACGCCAATGTTCCGTTCTACAAAGAGCTCGGCAACCAGGGGATCAAGGCCGAGGACATTCCGGTCGTCGCCTTCTCGGTCGGCGAGGAGGAGCTTGCCGGAATCGACACCAAGCCGCTGGTCGGGCACCTTGCGGCGTGGAACTACTTCCAGTCGGTGAAAAATTCGACCAATGAAGTATTCGTCAAGCGGTGGAAAGAGTACACCAAGAGCCCGAAGCGCGTCAGCAACGACCCGATGGAGGCGCATTACATCGGCTTCAAGATGTGGGCGCAGGCGGTCAAGCAGGCCAATTCGACCAACGTCGACGCCGTGCGCCA
>DATFES010000256.1:0-7713 GCA_035250945.1 Alphaproteobacteria bacterium
GCGCCGGGGAAGACGCCGCTCGAGGTGGAACTCCGCCTCGAGAAGGCGACGCCTGCCGAATTCCTCCGCCACGCCCATCATTGGCTCATCTTGCACGGCCGTTACGTGTGCAAGGCGATCAAGCCCGATTGTCCAAACTGCACGGTGCGCGATCTTTGCGCCTTCAAGGGCAAGACCACCCTCGATGGAGCGACGAAAGCCAAATCGGCGGGCAAAAACCGCCGGCGCGTCAACCGGCCATCGACACGCGGCGCGTCGACAAAAGGCGCTCGTAACAGGTCCGGGCGTTGACTCGTCCGCCGTCGCGCGGCCGCGCCTCGATGTGCTGCACGCGCGTACCGCTCTCCTCGCGATACAAGAACAGGTCGACATGGCAGTCGTCGACGCTATAGCGCCAGATTTCCGCCGCGCCATCGCGCCGCACGAATCCGGCCGGTCCCAGCCGCTGTTGAAGCTGGCCCGCTGAAAGCCCGATGAGCTGGGTGATGCTGGGGGCCTGAGCAACGCTGGCCGGCGGCGCCCCTTCATTGCCAGGCTTCGCAGATTCGCCGCTTTCGCCCGGCTGGCGACCGGTCGTCGGCGAATTTTGGACCGCGGTCTGCGATGGCGTCGAGGAAGCGTCCGCCGCGGGCGTGTCCGGCGGCGTCGGATCCAAGGCCGGCGCCGACGACGCCGAAGATGGCGCTGCTCCGGCCGCCTGGGTCGACGGCGTTGGCGCGGCGCAGCCGGCAATCGCCAGCCCTGCCACAAGGCAGACGACGCACCCCGCCCGACGAAGCGTCAGTAGGCGCGCTATCGCGCTGGGCGCGACCGACATTGCCCCGGTTGGATGCGCGGTCGACGCCAGGCGATCAGTCCGAGGACCCGCTGGCGGCGTACGGTACCGCTTCGCGACCGTTCGACGCCGATGCGCCGCTTGTCGCCGGCTTTGCCGCGCGTTGCGGCTGAATGTCTCCGCCGATCTCGCCGCCGGCCTCGATCTCGATTTGCCCGTAGCGGATCTGCCCGGTCACGCGCCCCGTCGACCGGATCGTGATCCGCTCGCGCACGGTCAGGTTGCCTTCGAAGCTGCCGGCGATGTCGGCCGAGTCGATTTCGGCCGAACCCTTGAAATAGCCCGATTCGGCGATCTCGATCGCCTTGCTGTCGCTGAGCGTCGCCTCGACCCGGCCTTCGACGATCAGCCGATCGCACGAGGTGATCTGGCCCGAAAGCATGATCTCGCGACCGACCATGAGCTTCTTGCCTTCGTGGCCGTCCGACATCGGACGCTCGCGACTCGTCGTCGGCCGCGTGCCGGCGGCCGATGACGACATGCTCGACCGTACGGCGCTGGCGTGCGCGGATTGCGCGGCAGCCGGCGTCGTGGGGGCGGCCGGCCTGACGAACTGCCGGGCCGGAGCCGCCGGCTCCAGGTGCGGCATATCGTCGGAATGCGGCATGATGCTGCCGCCGATCTCGTCGTCCTTCTTGCGTCGAAACATCGCTCCACGTCCCCCTTGTCATGCGCACGGGTTGCACGATCGGGCGTTCGCCCGAGTTTACGCCCTGGCCGCGCCGATGCGCCGCGCGGATTCGACCAGGTGCGTCATCGTCGCCGCGGCCAAGACCGGCGAAAGCAGGTTCAGCAGCGGGATCGTCGCCGTCAGCGCGAACGCCGCGCCTGCGATGACAAACCGCACGCGGCCGCTCCGCCACAAGGCGCGCGCGCCGGGAGCGTCCATCCGGCGCGGCGACACCAGCTCGAAGTACTCGCGACCGAGAAGATACCCGTTCAGGCCATAGAAGACCACCAGATTGACGGCCGGAATGAGATAGAGGGGCAAGACAAGCAAATTCAACGCCACGACGGTGGCGATGAACTTGACGGCCATCAGGATCTGCTCGCCAAGGCCGGCTTGGCGCGGGGCGGGGAGATCGGGATAGTGGCGGCGCTCGACCGCGCCGACGACGCCGTCCAAGAACAACGCCAGGATCGCGCCGGCGATGCCGGGAAACAGCAGCAAGGTCAGCACGATCGTCGCCAGGCCGCCGAGCGCGTCGACGACCCCGTCGAGCCAAACGGTCGCGAACAGGCTGGTGCGCGTCAGCGCAAACCATACCGCGACCCAAATCGCGATAAAGACGACGATGGTCAACGCGACGCTCCACAGGAGCGGGCGACGAAAGGCGGGATCGGGAAATTGGCCGATGGCGCGAGCAAAGGCGGAGATCATCGGCGGGTGATGTACAAGGTCGTCGGGCGGAATGGCAACGGCGAATCGCCGCGGCATGATCGCCTGGATTGCGGCGAAAGCGGGGCGGGCGGCGCTTGTCCGCGCGAAGTCGCCGACTATACTGCTGCCGATTTTTCGCCTGCCGAAGGGAAACTCGATGACGGAGCCACGCTACGACGTGCTCGGGATCGGCAACGCCATCGTCGACGTATTGGCGCGGACCGACGACGTCTTTCTCGGCGAGCATGGCTTGGTCAAGGGAGCCATGACGCTGATCGACGCCGAGCGCGCCGAGACGCTTTATGCGGCGATGGGGCCGGGGATCGAGGTCTCCGGAGGCTCGGCGGCGAACACCTTGGCCGGGGTGGCGTCGCTCGGCGGCCGCGCCGCCTATATCGGCAAGGTGCGCGACGACCAGCTTGGCGCGGTTTTTCGTCACGACATCCGCGCCGCCGGCGTCGCATTCGATTCGACGCCGGCGCTGGACGGCGCGTCGACCGCGCGGTGTCTCGTTCTCGTCACCCCGGACGCACAGCGCACCATGCAGACCTACCTCGGCGCCTGCGTCGAGCTGGGTCCCGACGATGTGCCGCCCGTCCTCGTCGCCTCGGCGCAGGTGACTTATCTCGAAGGATATCTGTGGGACAAGGCGGCGGCGAAAGACGCCTTCCGCAAGGCGATGCAAGTCGCGCACGAGGCGGCGCGAAAAGTGTCGCTGACCCTCTCGGATCCGTTTTGCGTCGAACGCCATCGCGCCGAGTTCCTCGAACTCGCCGAGCGGCACGTCGACATCCTGTTCGCCAACGAGGCGGAGATCATCGCGCTCTATCGAGCGAAGAATTTTGCCGAGGCGATGGCGCAGATGCGCGCGCATCGCCGCCGCATCGTCGTGGTGACGCGCAGCGCCAAGGGCTCGATCGTCGTCGCTGGCGAGGCGGTGCACGAAGTGCCGGCCGAACCGATCGCCCGCGTCGTCGACACCACCGGTGCGGGCGACCTCTACGCGGCCGGGTTTCTTTACGGATTGACCGATGGCCGCGACCTGGCGAGCTGTGCGCGCATCGGCTCGATCGCTGCAGCCGAAATCCTCGCGCATTTCGGCGCCCGCCCCGAAGTTCCGCTCAAAGACCTTGTTCGTCAGAAATTAATCAATTAGGTCAGATATATAGATCACGGAGCGGGAGCGACTTCCGGCGCTTCCTCCGGGTCGCGAAACGCTGTATGGTCCGCGCGCGTTTGGCGAGCCCCCAATCGGCCTCGCACACGCGACCCAAGCCAAGCAGACCGCCCTCTCCTCGGCGCGAGCCAAGATGAAGCTGCGCAATATCGCCATTATCGCCCACGTCGACCACGGCAAGACGACGCTGGTCGACGCGCTGCTGAAGCAGTCCGGCACGTTCCGGGCCAACCAGCAAGTGGCCGAGCGGGCACTCGACTCGAACGATCTCGAGCGCGAGCGCGGCATCACCATCCTCGCCAAATGCACGTCGGTGGCCTGGAAGGGCGTGCGGCTCAACATCGTCGACACGCCCGGCCACGCCGATTTCGGCGGCGAGGTCGAGCGCATCTTGTCGATGGTCGACGGCGTCGTCGTGCTGGTCGACGCCGCCGAAGGACCGATGCCGCAGACCAAATTCGTGACCATGAAGGCGCTGGCGCAAGGGCTCAGGCCGATTGTCGTCATCAACAAGGTCGATCGATCGGATGCGCGGCCGCACGAGGTCCACGACGAGGTGTTCGATCTTTTCGCCGCACTCGGCGCCGACGACGCGCAGCTCGACTTTCCGACCCTGTTCGCGGCCGGCCGCGACGGCTGGGCGGCACGGAGCCTCGAGCAACCGCGCGTCGACATGGCGCCGCTGTTCGATCTCATCGTCGACTACGTGCCGCCGCCCAAGGCCGATCGCGAGGGACTGTTCGCGATGCTGGCGACGACGCTCGAATACGATCCGTATCTCGGGCGCGTGCTCACGGGCCGCATCCACAGCGGCGCGCCGCGCGTCAACATGATGGTGAAGGCGCTGTCGGGCGACGGCGCCACGGTCGAAGAGGCGCGGCTGACCAAGCTGCTCGCTTTCCGCGGACTCGAGCGCATCGCCATCGAGACGGCGGAAGCGGGCGATATCGTCGCCATAGCCGGGCTCGCCCGCGCGACGGTCGCCGATACGATCTGCGCCGCCGAGGTGTCGACGCCGATTCCGGCGACGCCGATCGATCCGCCGACGCTGGCGATGACCTTTTCGGTCAACGATTCGCCGCTCGCCGGTCGCGAAGGCAGCAAGGTGACCAGCCGCATGATCGGCGAGCGGTTGTTGCGCGAGGCCGAGGGCAACGTCGCCATTCGCGTGCGCGAGACGGAGGACAGGGACGCCCTCGAAGTGGCGGGCCGCGGCGAACTGCAGCTTGGGGTGCTGATCGAGACGATGCGCCGCGAGGGCTACGAAATGTCGATCAGCCGGCCGCGCGTGCTGTACAAGAGCGATGCGGCGACCGGCCAGCGGCTCGAGCCAATCGAGGAGGCGCAGGTCGACGTCGACGAGGCGTATATGGGGGTCGTCGTCGACAAACTCGGCCAACGCCGCGGCGAGATGGTCGACATGCGTCCCTCGGGCGGCGGCAAGGTGCGCGTGGTGTTCCGCATCCCCTCGCGCGGGCTGATCGGCTATCACGGCGAGTTCCTGACCGACACGCGCGGCACTGGCGTGATGAACCGCATCTTCCACGGCTATGCGCCGTGGAAGGGGCCGATCGAGGGCCGGCGCAACGGCGTGCTGGTGTCGAACGCCGACGGCGTCGCGGTGGCCTATGCGCTGTGGAACCTCGAGGAGCGCGGTGCGATGTTCGTCACGCCGGGCACGCAAGTCTACAAGGGCATGATCGTCGGCGAGCACAGCCGCGACAACGATCTCGACGTCAACCCGCTCAAGGGCAAGCAGCTCACCAACATCCGCACCACCGCCAAGGACGAGATGATCCGCCTGACGCCGCCTCGGCCGATGAGCCTCGAGCAGGCGATCGCCTACATCTCCTCCGACGAACTGGTCGAGGTGACGCCGAAATCGATCCGGCTGCGCAAGCGCCTCCTCGACAGCAACGATCGCAAGAAGGCCGAGCGCGCCGCCGAGGCCGAGGCGGGTTGAGCGGGCGGTGGCTAGCGGCGGCGGACGCGGCCAGCGGCGGCGCCAAGCGCGCCGCGAAGCCGGGGTACGTCGAGCGCATCAATGCGCACGACGCCGATTTCCTTGATCGGTTCGCTCAGATATGCATGGCGGACCAGCCGTTCGATTTCGCTTCTGTGCCGTTGAAATGCGTCGATATATCCCTTTTTGGTTTTGCCGTCGGCGCCATATTCATCAAGCAAGGCATCGCGACGGATCAGGCAGCGGATCAACTCGTCGCCGTCCTCGCCCAGGAGAATGACGCTGATGCTGTCTTCGTCGTATCGAATGGGATCGTCGGTGAAGCGGAGATCGACGCCAGGCACGAAGGCGCGCGTCTCGCCGACGATTTGCAGCGTGCGATCGCGTATCTTGACCGAAATCGCGCCGAGTCCGCTGGCGAGAAGCTGGCGCCACTTGGGTCCGCGGCCGGTGGCCTCGCGCCATGCCTCGCGTAGTTGGGATGCTCGGCGATCGGTCAACACCCGGAGCAATGCCGCCGCCTGCGAGAAATCCTTATCGATCTTGGCGGCGCCTGTCGGCCGTCGCTGCGTGATGATCAGCTTGTGAAGGGCATAACGCTCCGGCGCCGGAACATTCACCAGGACTCCGACGTCATGCAAGACCGCGGCGCGGCGCTCGTCGCGAATCAGGAAATCCAGGAAGCGGAGCGGCTGCGCGTGCGTGCCGATCGACGGTAGCTCGGTCGGCGCTTGCCGCTCGGGGCCGCGGCTTTCGGCAAGGATTTCGACGCGGAGGCCACGCTGGTTCACGTAAGCGACCGTCGTCGACGGATCTTGGAAGCGCGGGACGGCGCGAAACGTTGGATCGGCGGTTTTCAGGATTTGGATCAAGGACGGGATTCGTTCATCCTTGGCGATTGCGAGGGAGACGGCGCTGAATTGCGCGATGTCGACGTCTTGCGTTTGCAGCGAGGCAATGGGCAAACGGACGCCGAGCATTGGACCGTAGACTTGGTATGCCGAGGTGCCGACAAGGCACGCACGCAGTCGAAACACGCCCGCGGCCGATAGCGCCTGCAGGACGCCGCCGACTTCATCGGGGGGACTTTGAAATCCGGAACGATGAAGCAGCGCGATCAAACGCCGCCGCTCCCGATAATCATCCTTGGCGCGCCCGTGCTCGGCGATTTGCCGCCGGATTTCGGCGTTGTCGGGACCGACGTATTTTCGATGCTGCGTGCCGGACTCGCCGCGGCGACCCGCTTGAAAATACCAATAATTACGCCGCTTGATGGTGACGCGGACGAAGCTTCCGTTGAGCGGAAAATCGGCCGCGAACGCCGCGCTGGCGCAGCGATCCACCAGCTCGGCATAAAGGTTCTGCACGATCAGCGACATCGGCCCGATCACGGTGGTGGTTATACTTATTCCGCAACAAATGTATAATTAACCGTGACCACAGGTCAAGCGGAATTATACTTATTCTGCCAAGTGAGTATAAATATTTGCGATCTCAAGGTGCGTTGGCGCCGCCGTTTACTTCGAATCGGTGCGGCGCGGTAGGATCGCTGACGATGGCCACCTGGCTCGAAAGTCTTCGCGTCTATCGCCAGCCGCGCCTGCTGGCCGTGCTCTTCATGGGCTTCGCCAGCGGGCTGCCGCTGCCGCTCACCTTCGGCACGCTCAGCTTTTGGCTGGCCGAAGTCGGCGTGTCGCGCACCGAGATCGGCCTGTTCGCGCTGGTCGGCATCTCCTACAGCTTCAAGTTCGTGTGGTCGCCGGCGATCGACCGTCTGCCGCTGCCGTTCTTTACTCGCGCGTTCGGGCGGCGGCGCGGCTGGGCGCTGTTTCTGCAGATCCTGCTTGCCGCCGCCATCGTCGCGCTCGGCGCCACCGACCCGCGCGCCAGTCCCGAGCTGACCGCGCTCGCCGCCGTCGCCGTCGCGTTCCTCTCGGCAAGCCAGGACATCGTCATCGACGCTTATCGCATCGAGCTCCTGACGGAGGAAGAGCAAGGCGCCGGCGCGGCGGCGACGCAATGGGGCTACCGGTTCGGTTTGATGGCCTCGACCGCCGGCGCGCTTTACATCGCCGAATTCGGCGGCTGGACGGTTTCGTTCGTCGCGATGGCGGGCCTGATGTCGGTTGGAATGATCACGGTGCTGCTCACCGTTGAACCGCAAGTCGCCGGCGATGCGCTGGCGCCTATGCCGGGCGAAACCGCGCGCGACCGCACCGCCCAGTGGATGCGCACGGCGGTCGTGGCGCCCTTCGCCGATTTCATGTCGCGGCGCGGCTGGCTCGCCATCCTGATCTTCGTCGTGCTCTACAAATTCGGCGACGCGCTTGCCGGCGTGATGGCCAATCCGTTCTATG
>DATFES010000261.1:0-5657 GCA_035250945.1 Alphaproteobacteria bacterium
CAACTTCGGCTTCGCGCGCGCCTATGCCGAAGATGTCGTACTCGCCGTCATCGCGTCGTTGACGGCGCTGGCGTTGGTCCACGCCGCGCGCCGCCCGGTCCGGTTCGCGCTTATCGCGAGCATTGGCTTGATCTTGTGGCAGTTTCCCGTCGACGGCGGAAACGTCGAGCGGCTGGCGAGCCAGCGCAGCTTTTACGGCGTCGTTCGCGTCGAGCGGCATCCAGGCCGTGGGATGAATCTCCTGCTGCATGGCACCACGGTGCACGGAGGCCAGGCGATCGACCCGGCGATGCGGCTCGAACCGGTCACTTATTACTTGCGCAGCGGGCCTTTTGGCGACGTCTTCGCCTCGCGAACGCCCGAGCAAGCCGAGCGGCCGGTGGCAGTGATCGGGCTCGGCGTCGGCGGACTCGCGTGCTATGGCCGCCCCGACGCACGCTGGACCTTTTACGAGATCGATCCGCTCGTCGAGCGGATCGCGCGCGATCAACGTTTCTTTACCTACCTGCGCGATTGCCCGCCGCAAAAGGAGGTCGTTCTCGGCGACGCCCGCTTGTCGCTGGGCGCGGCGCCGAATGGCGCCTACGGCCTCATCTTCATGGACGCCTTCAGCTCGGACTCGATCCCCATCCACCTGCTGACGCGCGAGGCGGTCGAACTCTATCTTTCCAAGCTGGCGCCCGATGGCATGATCGTCGTCAACATCAGCCACAGGATTCTGGATCTCGCCCCGGTGCTGTCGGCGCTCGCGACCGATTCCGGGCTGGCGATGCGCATCGCCCGTTTGCGCCGCCTCAGGCCGCCGATCGAGGAGCGCTACGGCTACACGGTCGACGTCGCGATCATGGCGCGCGAGCCGCGCCATCTCGGCAATCTTGCGCGCCACCCGCGTTGGGCGCCGCCGCCATCTCCCAAGGGGCGCCCGTGGACCGACGACTACTCGAACCCGCTGGCGTTGCTGCCTTGGTATCGACCGGATTCACGCTCCGCCGCGACGGGCGAGGGCGGGCGAAAACCGCACCGAGAGCGCGCCGGCGCCGCGGCGCATGAACGCGAATAGGTCGTTGTCGCGCATCCACGTCTCGTAGGCGACGTAGTCGGGGTCGTCGCGCAGGTGCCGTTCCTCGGTCCTGGCGCGCACGAAATAGATGACGTTGAGGATGGCGAGCTGGGCCGTGGCCCATGCGGCATCGCCCCAGCCGGCGACAGGAACGAACGGCAGGGTCCACAGCCACCAGCTCAGATTCTTCGACAGATACGCCGGGTGCTTGACCCAGCGATATGGGCCATTGGTCAGGATGCCGCGATTGGTCAGGTTCGAGAAGCGGATGCCGAAGATCACCGTCGCCCACACATAGACCAGCTCGAGGAAAACGATCGCGCCGGCCCACAAATAGAAAGCCGGGCCGCCGATCCCCGACATGAAGCCGAGCCAGTCGCCGTTGCGGTCGTAGTCGAGCATCACGTCGTACATCACCGGCCAGAACGGCGGGTAACAGACGAGACAGGCAAGCCATGCGAGCCAATAGGGATTGGTGCTGCGAATGTGCGAGCCGAAGGCGCGGACGGTGATGAAATAGCCGATACAGCCGAGCGCCACGTCGAGAAGAAAAATGAGGTGATGCGCGACGACGAACCAGTCGGCGATCGCCGCATGGTTTTGCGCCACCTTCTCGAAAGCGATCAGGTTGATCGAGGTGGCCCAGAACAGAAAGGGGATGAAAAAGCACTTCAAGGTCCACTGGCGCAGGTGTTCCCACATCGCCGCGTCGAAGGCCGGGAATCGCCATGCGATCAGTGCGTCGCCGAGCCTCCAAGCGGCATCGGCGCGATCGTCCTCGGCCGATTTCCACCAGTAGGTCGGCGCGGCGAGCGCCAATGTGAGCAGGGCAAACATCAGATAGATCAGCCGCAGCGGCGCGGCCGTATCGCCGATCCAGCTCAGCATCGAGTAAGCGGGAACAAAAAGGGCAAGCGTGAGCGCCAATCCGAGCGTACGACGCAGCGTGCGTCCCAGCCGCGCCAACGAGGCGGCATGCGCCCCGGGAGCGACATTAGGCGCGGAACTGCGCCGCCGCATTACCTCGAGCGCGATCATTGGCGCGGCCGTCGCCGACAACACGAACAATGCGCGCAGCGTGTAGGGCCAATCGACGCCGAGCGCCAGCCATGCTCCGCCGGCAAGCCCGAGGATGCCCATCATTCCAACCGCGCCGCTTACCGCCGAAGGCGGTCGGGCGGTTGTCGACGTTGCAGGTTGCCGACGGTCGGATGTCATTGGAAAAAGCGCAAAGCAGGGCGGTTTCGCAGGCTTTACTTTGTGCGGCCGTGGTTAACGGCGCGTTACCGCACCTACCGCAGCATTGGCCAGCGCGCCGGATGTCTCGAACAATCTTAGCAATTTACATCAATAATATCTGGTAACTATAAATAATTTAATGAATATGAGATACATTTTATCTAAATAACCACTTATTAACCGGTCTCCTGTTTCATCGTCATCGGTCGAAAGAGTCAGGGGCGACAACGCACCCGATATTGCCGAGCCGATTGTCGAGGGGGACAGCATATGCGAGGGACGGGGTTTATGACGGTCGGGCGGATCGCCCGTACGGTACTGGCCCGCGCGCGGGGTTTGGCGGTATGGGCCGACCGCGCCGGCAATGCGGCGGTGGAGTATGCGTTGCTGACCGCGCTAGTCGCGATCGCCATGGTCGCCAGCCTCGTTATTCTGCCGAATGCGCTTGTCGCGCTGTTCAACGAATACGAACAGGGTCTGCAGGTTGCCGCGAGCTCGGGCAGCTCGAGCAGCACGACATCGACGACGAGCTCGACGGGCTCCAGCACGGGCTCATCGGCTTCCTCGACGTCCGGCAGCACGACGACATCGGGCACCACCACCACATCGGGCACGACAGGTTCCAGCAGCACCACGACTTCGGGAACGACGACGACCTCCTCGAGCGGCAAGGGGAAGGGCAAATAGGCGGCCCTTATCTCCGCATTTCGGCGTCATTTGGACACGTTGCATTTGCCCGCCTGAGCGCTTAAGACGGTCACTCGTCGCCGGGCGCAGACGATGGACTCTCTCCTACCGATCTCCAAGCTATTCTGGTTCCTGGTCGATCCCGTAAGCCTGCTGCTTTTCCTGTGGCTGGCCGGGTCGGCGCTCCTTTTTACGCGATGGTTCGGCTTCGGCCGCTTCCTGACGACATTCGCTGCGTTGGCCACGCTGGCCAATGCGATGCTGCCGATCGGACAAATGGCGCTGCAACCCATCGAGGATCGCTTTCCTCCGGTCATCAACCTCCCCAACCAAGTCGACGGGATAATCGTGCTCGGCGGCGTTGTCGATGAGGACGTGATCGGCCGGCGCGGCGTCCCGCGCTCGCTCGCCGCCGCCGGCAGCCCGCGTCTCGATGCGTTCCTTGAACTCGCGCGCCGTTATCCGATGGCGCGCCACGTCTTCACCGGCGGCTCGATCGAGCTGATAAACGACCGCGACACCGAGGCCGATGTAGTGCGGCGGATTTTCGCGCGGATCGGCCTCGACACGACGCGCATCGTCTTCGAGGACCGGTCACGCAATACGTTCGAGAACGCCCATTACAGTCACCAACGCGTCAAGCCGCAGCCCGAGGAGCGCTGGATCCTGATCACCTCGGCCCGTCATATGCCGCGCGCCATTGGCACGTTCCGCAAGGCCGGCTGGCCGAATTTGATCGCATTCCCGATCGACTTCGCGACCGACGTCGAGCACAAGTTCCATCCGGTGTTCGGTCTCGGGTCCAACCTCCAATACCTATCCGAGGCGATCCGCGAGTACATCGGCCTCGCCGCCTATTACTACCTCGGTCGGACCGACGAGCTGTTTCCGGAACCGTAAGGACGCCGCACGCGTTGCGGGGTTGGCGCCGCTGTGGCAAGAAGGCCAACACTGGTTCGACTCGCGACACGAGTCGCAATGTGCGGGGAACACGATGGAGCGTCGCCGCTTCATGACTGGATTGGCCGGGCTCGGCGCGGCCGTCGGCTTGGCAAGCCGCGCGGCAATGGCGAGTTCGGCCGAATTCAAAGCCTGGCTCGACGGCGTTCGGAGCGAAGCGCAACGGCGCGGCCTTTCGAAACGCGCCATCGACGTGGGCCTCGTCGACGTGGCGCCGATTCCGCGTATCATCGAACTCGATCGCCGGCAGCCCGAGACGACGCTGACGTTCTCGCAATATATGGAGCGCGTGGTGCCGCTGGCGCGTATCGAGGCCGGGCGCGCGCAGCTCGTCGACAATCGCGATCTGTTGGCGCGCGTATCGGCGCGCTTCAACGTGCAGCCGCAGTTCATTGTCGCCCTGTGGGCCGTTGAGACCGATTACGGGCGGATTACCGGCGGCTTTCCCGTGATCGCCGCGCTGGCCACGCTGGCTTATGATGGAAGGCGCAGCGCGTTCTTTCGCGAGGAGCTGTTCAACGCCCTCAAGATCGTCGACCGCGGCCATGTCGATCCGCGGGAGATGCGCGGCTCGTGGGCGGGCGCGATGGGACAGAATCAATTCATGCCTTCGAGCTATCTTTCCTACGCGATCGATTTCGACGGCGACGGCAAGGCGGATATTTGGACATCGCGCGCCGACGTGTTCGCGTCGAGCGCCAATTATCTGTCGCGCGTCGGCTGGCGCGGCGACGAGGGATGGGGACGCGTAGTCCGCCTTCCGGAGGGCTTCGACACGGCGCTCATCGATCACACCAAAGTGCAAAAGCCGACTGCGGAATGGCGCACGCTCGGCGTCGCCTCGATCGAGGGCCGCGCGCTTGGCGAGGAGTTTCGCAGCGCCGGCTCGCTCGTTCAACCTGGCGGCGCCGATGGACCGACCTACCTAGTCCACGCGAATTATCGCGCCTTACTGCGCTGGAATCGTTCGCTCTACTTTGCGACTGCGGTGGGCTATCTTGCCGATCAAATCGACCAAAGTTAAGCTACCGAATTCAATCGCTTGGGCGCAGAGGGTTCGCAGAATGCCCGAACGCGGAGGCATGCAAAATCTTGCGCTGATATTCGCCGCCGCGCTGGGCCTCGCCGGCTGCGCCGAGACGACGCTCGCGGTCCATACGGCAAAGAATCTCGGCATCGGTCAATCGAGCCGCGATGGCAGAGGTATCTACAAAGTCGGCGAGCCTTATGAGATCGCCGGCGTCTGGTACGCCCCGGCCGAGGATTACCGTTACAACGAGACGGGCATCGCCTCGTACTATGGCGGCGAGACGAGCGGCAAGGATTTCCACGGCAAATTCACCGCCAACGGCGAGATCTACGACCAGAATGCGCTTACGGCGGCGCACCGCACGTTGCCGATGCCGAGCCTGGTCCGGGTCACCAATCTCGAGAACGGTCGGGCGCTCGTGCTTCGCGTCAATGATCGCGGCCCGTTCGCGCGCGGCCGCATCATCGATGTCTCGCGCCGTTCGGCGCAGCTTCTCGGGTTCGAGGGCAGAGGGACGGCGCGCGTTCGGGTGGAAATTCTTCCCGAGGAAAGTCGGCAACTCAAGCTTGCCATGCTCCAGCAAGGACCGGCGCCGACGCAGGCCGCGCCGACGGCGGCCCCCGCCGGGACGACGGTGGCCGCAGCGCCGCGCGAGTCGGTTGTAAGCGACGCGTTGCCGCC
>DATFES010000281.1:0-5326 GCA_035250945.1 Alphaproteobacteria bacterium
TTTCAGATCACCTGGGTCGGTTGGAGCGTCCACGGCTTCACCCATATCGACGCGCCGCGGCACATGGTTCCAGGCGGGCCGACCACCGATGCGTTCGCGCTCGACAGCCTGGTCGGCGATGCCCGCGTCGTCGATCTAACATCGGTAAAGCCGAACGAGGCGATCGGCGCCGCAACGCTGGCGAAAGGGGCGCCCGATCTGGCGCCCGGCGAAATCGTCCTGCTCAAGACGGCGTGGGACGCCCGCCGTTCGCATCATACGCGCGAGTTCTGGACCGAGGCGCCATACCTCACCCGCGATGCATGCGAGTGGCTTCTTGCCCGAAAGCCGCGCACGGTCGGTTTCGATTTTCCGCAGGATTATGCGATTCGCGGGCTGCTTGCCGGAATCCGCGCGCCAATGAGCGAGTTCGTCAGCCACGACGTGCTGCTGCGCAACGGCGTATTCATGATCGAGTACATCTGCAATCTCGCCCAGCTCAAGGGGCCGCGCACGCGTCTATCGGCGCTGCCGCTGAAGCTTCCCGATGCCGACGGCGCGCCGGCACGCGTCGTGGCGGTCGAGGGCTGAGGCGCGCGCGATGAACTATGAGTCATTGCTGGCCGGGCGGCTGACCCATCCCGTGCGCGCGGCGCTGATCGGCGCGGGAGAATTCGGATACTCGCTAATCGCGCGGTCGCGCGTCTTGCCCACGCTTCAAGTGCCGGTGGTCTGCGATCGCGACGTCGCTCGCGCCCGCGCCGCGCTATCGCGGGCGGGTGTGTCGCAAGATCAGATCGTGGTCGCCGACGGCCTTCCCCAGGCGCTCGCCGCGATCGAGCGCGGCGATGTCGCCGTGCTCGCCGATGGCCTGCTGGCGACCGATCTTCCGGTCGACATCGTCGTCGAGGCGACTGGCGATCCCGAATCGGGGGCGCGGATCGGCGCCGCGGCAATCGACGCCGGCAAGCACGTGGCGATGGTCAGCAAGGAGACCGACAGCACCGTCGGGCCGATCCTTGCCGCCCGCGCTCGCGCTGCGGGCGTGGTCTGGACCCCAGTCGACGGCGACCAGCCGAGCCTGCTCATGGGGCTGGTTTCCTGGGCGCGTACGCTTGGCCTCGCCATCGTCGCGGCCGGGAAATCCAGCGAGTACGACTTCGTATTCGACCGGGCGACCGGCGAGGTGACGAGCGAGCGGCATCGAATCATGGCGCCGGGCCTCGCGGCGTCGTGGGAAATTCCGCCCGGCGATGCGGCGGAGGTCGTCGCCCGCCGCGCCGGGGCCCTGGCGGCCATTCCGCAGCGCACGGTGCCCGACTATTGCGAAATGGCCGTGGTCAGCAACGCCACTGGCCTCGTCGCCGATGTGCCGGGCTTCCATGCGCCGGTGGCGCGCACGATCGAGGTCCCCGAGCTGTTCCGACCGCAAGGCGAGGGCGGTTTACTGGCGCGGACCGGTGTAATCGATGTCTTCAACTGTTTACGTCGGCCGGACGAAGCAAGCTTCGCCGGCGGCGTATTCGTCGTCGTGCGTTTCGACGACAAGACGGTCGAAAATCTCCTCCGCGGCAAGGGAATCCCGACCAGCCGCGACGGTACGCACGCGCTGCTCTACAACCCCTCGCACCTTCTCGGCGTCGAGGCTCCGCTGTCGCTGCTGCTCGCCGTCGGGCTCGGCCACGCGAGTTGCGGCGACGCTCCGCGACCGGTCTCGGACCTCGTCGCGCAAGCCGCACGGCCGTTCAAGGCCGGCGAGCGCCTTGTGCTTGGCGACCGGCACTCGATCGAGGGCTTCACCCCGCAGATCCTCGCCTTTGACGACGCGGCGGCTGCGCGAGCGTTGCCGTACTACATGGCGGCGGGGCGGCGCGCCGCGCGCGACATCCCGGCCGGCGCGCTGGTCACGTACGACGCGGTCGACGCGCCCGACGATTCGGTTTTGTGGAAACTGCGCGCCGAGCAGGACGCGCGATTCGCCTCGGGGCGCCGCCGCGCCGCGTCATGACCGCGGCGGCCCGACGCTGCCCCGCATCACCAACTCGAACGGCAATTCCTGCTGGAATTCGGTCGTCGCGCGACCGAGCCGGAGCGTGAGGTACTGCGCCGCGGCGCGTCCGATCTCGACGATCGGCGTGCGAATGCTCGTCAGCCCCGGCGTCTGCGTCGCCCCAAGATCGGTATTGTCGACGCCGGTGATCGAAATGTCGCCCGGAATGTCGACTCCGGCGGCGCGGCACGCCATCATCGCGCCGACGGCAAAAACGTCGTTGGTGGCGATAACCGCCGTCGGCCCCTCTTTCTGCGCCAAGAGACGGCTCATGGCCGCCGCTCCCGATTCGAGCGATATCGGGCCGAACTGGAGCCATTCGGGCGGCAGCGTCAACCCGTGCGCTTCGAGCGCCGCGCGGACGCCGGCGCTGCGCTCGCGCCCGCGATCGTTGCCGAGATGCGGCGCGCTGATGAGTCCGATTCGACGATGACCGAGTTCGATCAAGCGGCTCGCCATGGCATACGTCGCGGCGCGATTGTCGAAGCCGATGCTTGGATGCGCGCCCGAACGATCGACGCCCCAAGTCAAAACGTACGGCCGCCGAAATTCGTTGAGCAGGACAAACAGCTCGGGGTCGTGATCGAGACCGACGAACATGAACGCGTCGACGCCATGCTCGATCAGCGACGCCGTGACGCGCAGCTCGACCGCAAGATCGTACCGATGCGCCGCCAGCACCAGCGCGTAGCCAAGCTCGTCGAGCGTCTGCTGCAGCGTGCTCGTGGTGCGGGCATAGAGCGCGTAGTCGAACGATGGAACGATGGCGCCGATCATGTAGCTGCGCTGACTACGCAACGCCCGTGCCGCGCCGTGCGGCACGTATCGCAGCTTCTTGATCGCCGCGCGCACGCGCGACAGCGTCGCCGGATCGAGCTGCTCGGGGTCGTTCAGCGCGCGCGACACCGTCGCGGTCGATACGCCGGCGAGGCGCGCCACGTCTTTGAGGCTCGAACGCGCGAGCGGTGCCGCAGCCAGCCGGTTAGCGAACGCCGTCATGAGGTAAAGAGAGACTCCAGTTGCAATCGATTACAGATCTTTTTAACTATGATCGGTTCGCGAGTTTGTCCGATTTACTTGACACTATACCGTAAACCCCTAGAGTTCGTGAAATCGATTACATAAGCGCTCCGGGTGCCGGTGCGTCAGACGGGCGGGGGAATGCCGATGGGTCAGGATCTGGCGCCGGTGCGCCACGTGATCCTTGTCGTTTTCGATACGTTGCGCCGCGACGCCGTCGGCAGCTATGGCGCGCCACCCGAATGGGGCGCGATCGCGACGCCCAATCTCGACGCCTTCGCGCGCGAGTCGGTGACGTTCACGCGCGCCTATCCCGAGGCGCTGCCGACGCTTTGCGCGCGGCGGTCGATCTACACCGGGCTCAGGACGTATCCGTTCCACAATGGCGATTTTCGGCGCATCAAGGGCGATTTCGTCGGCATCGCTCCCGGGTGGGGCCCGATCCCCGAGGAGCAGAATACGCTCGCCGAGATCTTCGAAGGGGCGGGGTTTCGCACCGGCCTGATCTCGGATCTCTATCATCAGTTCAAGCCGTCGAAGAACTTCTGGCGCGGCTTCCATCAGTGGAGCTTCATTCGCGGCCAAGAAGCCGACGCCGCCCGAAGCGGCCCATTTCCGAGCCAGGACGAGATCGACTATTGGGTGCCGCGCGAGTTGCAGGAGTTGCGGGGCAAGGCGACCGGCCTCGAGCAACCGGGCTACGGCGCGCATTGGTTCTCGAGCCGCATCCTCCTCAACATGCGCGATCGGGTTCGCGAGGAGCTGTGGTTCAATGCGCAGGTGATGCAGGAGGCGGCCCGCTGGGTCGAGCAGAACCTCGACGCCAAGCGGTTGTTCCTCACCGTCGAGTCGTTCGATCCGCACGAGCCTTGGTTCGTTCCCGAGCATTACCGGCGCCGTTATGACGCCGCCGACGGCCGCGAGCAGGTGATCTCGCCTTACGCCGAGATGCCGTGGCTTTCCGAGCAGCTGGTGCGTCGGACGCGGGCGAATTATGCCGGCCTGGTGGAGATGTGCGACCGCTGGTTCGGCCATCTGGCCGAGCAGCTACGGGTGTCGGGCGTGCTCGACGACGCGCTTGTCATTGTCACTTCCGACCATGGCCACAGCATGTGGGAGCGGCGCGGCTATATCGGCAAGCGCGGTTATCCCTCCGACCCTGAGAGCTACGAGGTGCCGTTGTTCGTCCGCCATCCGCGCAAGCTCGGCGCGGGGACGCGATGCGACGCCTTCGTGCAGCATCATGACATCTCGGCGACCTTGCTCGACGCCGCGGGCGTGAAACCCGCGGCGCCGATCGACGGCAAATCGTTCTGGCGCACGGCATTTGCCGGCGGCGCGCCGATCCGCGACCATGTCACCGTCGGCTGGGGCACGGCGATGACCGTCATCGACGACAAATGGTGGTTCAACTGCAAAATCAACGGACGCGGCGCATTCCTGCACGATTCGCCGCGCCCCGCCCCTTCGGCGGAAAACCTCGCCGAGCGGCGTCCTGACGTCGTGAAACGGCTGTTTGACGTCGGCAAAGCCGACGGCGGCGGTTCGTTTCCCGACTATCTTCTAAAGCAGGCCGAAAGCGCCGACGACGCGCCCGGTTGCAGTCCGTTCGCCGCGATCCGCTGACCGGAGGGCAATCCTGGCGCTCGATCGACGTATCGAAAAGGGAGGACAAGCCATGAAAGACGATCTGACTCGAGGCATGAGGAAGCACAGCCGGCGGCGATTGTTGCAAGGGGCGGCGATACTGGGAGCGGGCGCGGCGGTCGCGCCCTACGTGTTGCGTCACGCCTCGGCGCAGCAGGCCAATCTCGGACCCTACCAGCAAGCGAAGGTCAACTGGCGGCAGGCCGAGGGCGAGCAGATCACCGTCGCCGTCATTCCGGCGAGTTACTTCGAAAACCTGATCGCCATCGCGCCGGAATTCGAAGCGCTTACCGGCGTCAAGTTACGCTTCGAAAAAGTTCCGCCGGGGCAGATCCGGCAAAAAGCGATGCTCGATCTGACGTCGAAGACGGCGACATACGCCACGCACGCCGCCGACCCGATGTATTACCCGCTCTACGTCTCGAACAAGTGGGTCGAGCCGCTCGACCGCTTTCTCAACGACGCTCAGCTCACCGATCCCGCCTGGTTCCGCTATGACGACATCATCAAGGCGTGGCGCGACGCCGACTCGGTCGCCGGCAAGCCGTATGGCATCCCTTACGACGGCGAGGTCACGGTCCAGGTCTACCGCAAGGACATTTACGCGGCGAAGGGGTTGAAGCCTGCCGA
>DATFES010000291.1:0-2398 GCA_035250945.1 Alphaproteobacteria bacterium
CCGTTATTTCTCGAGGGCGAGGCGGGAGTCGGCAAGACGGAAATCGCCAAGGTGCTGGCGACGACGATGGGACGGCGCTTGATCCGTCTCCAGTGCTACGAGGGGCTCGATGTTTCCGCCGCGGTCTACGAGTGGAACTACTCCCGCCAGATGCTCGAAATTCGCCTGGCTGAAGCGACCCAGGCAAGCCGCGAGACCCTCGAGGAAGAAATCTTCTCGGAACGGTTCTTGATTCGTCGACCCCTGCTCCAGGCGCTCGACCCCGATCCCGCCGGTCCGCCGGTCTTGTTGATCGACGAATTGGATCGCGCCGACGAGCCATTCGAGGCATATCTGCTGGAAGTCCTTGCCGACTATCAGATCACCATCCCCGAGATCGGCACCATTCGAGCTTTGACGCCGCCGATCACCGTCGTCACGTCCAACCGCACCCGCGAGATTCACGACGCGCTCAAGCGGCGCTGCTATTATTACTGGGTGGATTATCCCGACGCGGCGCGCGAATTGGAGATCTTGCGGCTCAAGGTGCCTGGCGCGGCGATCGACCTCTCGCGCCAGGTTGTCGGTTTCGTGCAAAAGCTGCGCGGCGAGGAGCTGTTCAAGTCGCCGGGAGTCGCCGAGGCGATCGACTGGACGAACGCATTGGTGCAGCTCGATCGCGTGACGCTCGATCCGGCGACGATCAACGAAACGCTCGGCGCGCTGCTCAAGTATCAAGACGACATCGCCAAGATTCGCGGGCCGGAAGCGGCGCGCCTGCTTTCACAAGTCCAGGCCGAGCTCGCGACCGCGCCGCCGGCGCGATGAGCTGGCGCGACCAACCGCCTGCCGCGCGCGGCGACGGGACGCTCGTCGCCAATTTGATGCATTTCGCCCGCCTTTTGCGCGGCGCCGGTTTGCCGATCGGCCCCGGGCGCGTCGCCGAGGCGGTGCGCGCCGTGCAGGCCGCCGGCCTCTTCAGCCGCAACGATTTTTACTGGACGCTGCACGCCGTTTTCGTCAATCGCCGCGACCAGCGGCATGTATTCGATCAGGCGTTTCGCCTGTTTTGGCGCGATCCCGAATGGTCGGCGCGGTTGCCGGCGCTGTCGTTGCTGCTGCCGCAGGCGCGCGGCGCGGATCCGGCGCCAAAGGATCCGATGAGCCGTCGCCTCGCCGAGGCGATTCAAGGTAAGGACGATGACAGTACGACGCGACCACGCGACGACGTGCCGCCGGGCGAGACGTTCGACGCCGTAATGACGTGGTCGGCGCGCGAGGTGCTCCAGCGCAAGGACTTCGAACAGATGTCCAGCGACGAGCTGGCCGAGGCCCGAGCGGCGATGGCGCGCCTTGTCTTGCCGGTGGCGCTGGTGCGTACCCGCCGGCACCGCGCGAATCCGGCCGGCGCACGCGCCGACCTGCGGGCGACATTGCGGGCGACGGCGCGCGCCGGCGGCGACATCATCGCGTTGCGCTTTCGCGCGCCCCGGCTGCGGCCGCCGCCTTTGGTGGTGCTGTGCGACATCTCGGGATCGATGGAGCGTTATTCGCGCATGCTGCTGCATTTCCTCCACGCGTTGTCGGCCAGCCGCCAGCGGGTTCACAGCTTCGTCTTCGGGACCCGCCTTACCAACATCACCCGCCAACTCCGATTTCGCGACGTCGACGAAGCGCTGTCGCGGGTCGCAAGATCGGTCGAGGACTGGTCGGGCGGCACCCGCATCGGCCATTGTCTGGCCGAGTTCAACCTGCGCTGGGGCCGCCGCGTTCTGGGCCAAAACGCGGTGGTGCTCCTGATCACCGATGGCCTCGACCGCGAAGGCGCCCACGGGCTCGCCGCTGAAATGGAGCGGCTGCATAAATCCTGTCGCCGGCTCATCTGGCTCAATCCGTTGTTGCGATATTCCGGCTTCGAGCCGAGATTCCTCGGCGCGCGGGCGATGATGCCGCATGTCGACGATTTTCGCCCCGCGCACAACCTTCAAAGTCTGGCCGGCATCGCCCAAGTATTGGGCGAGGACGCCGGCCATGCGATGCGGCCGCGCGTCGCCGCAGGGAGTACCGCCGCATGAACGACAATTCCGCGACCGGCGCCGCAGCACCCGCCGAGGACGTATTCGCCGAGGCCTGCACATGGCGTGACGCCGGGCGTGACGTGGCACTCGCCACCGTCGTCACGACCTGGGGCTCCTCGCCGCGGCCGGTAGGCAGCCAGCTCGCGGTCGACGCCGCGGGGCGGTTCGTGGGCTCGGTCTCCGGCGGCTGCATCGAGGGCGCGGTGATCAAGGAGGCGCTGGAGACAATCGCCGACGGCAAGCCGCGGATTCTCGATTTTGGCGTCACCAACGAGCAGGCATGGGAGGTCGGGCTGGCCTGCGGCGGCAAGGTGCAGGTCTATGTCGAGCGGCTCGAATGA
>DATFES010000296.1:0-16277 GCA_035250945.1 Alphaproteobacteria bacterium
TCGCCGGCGGCGTCGGCGCGATACCTGGCGCGATCATCGGCGGCGCCGTCGGCGGCACGACCGGCGCGGTGACCACTCAAGACGAAGTGGATCTCGGCGAGCCGGCCTGGCGTTGAGCCCGGCCCGGCGGCCGCTGAACGCAATAGCGAACGAAAGCGAACGGAGGATGCGATGCGCGTTGCTCCCCACCACCGCAAGTGGGTCCAGCCCCGGCACGACGAAGAAACCGTGTGGCCGGTCTCGCTCGGCTGGATCGTCGTCGGCTCAATCCTCATTTCGACGTGGTTTTCAATCATCTTGCTTCTCTTCGGCGAGCTGTAGAAATCGGCGTTTCGTGCGTTCGGATCATGGTCGAGGCGTGGATTCGACGTTCTCGGCTGCGGAAACTTATGCCGCTCTTCAGTCAAATTTTGCCTGTTCTCTATGCATTGTTACGCGATTCGTTACCAATTCATCGGTTACAAAGGAGGCTGACGAATGAGGTGACTCATGAACGGACTGCGATGCTATCTATCGCGTGACGAAGCCAAGGCGATCTTGACCGCAGCCGTCAACGAGCGCCTGAACGTCGAGAGTTTTCTCGGGCATTGCCGCTGCGACATTCAGCTCCTTGAGGATTCGCGCGTCGAGGTGGCCTTCTGGGGCGCCGAGGAGGCGAGCGAATCGGACACGGATGCGAAAGCCGCTCCGACGTCGCCTGCGCCGGCGAAAAAATGACGCTTGAGCGCCGATCTGGGTTCCGCGCCAAAGTTCGTGGAGCGACGGCATGACGCAGCAAGCCGCACAGCAACCGTTGCCCGCATGGGCGCGGGCGTATCATTTGCCGGACGAGATCCGCCATGACGGCCGGCTTGCCGAGCTTGAGGCGAAGATCGCGGCGCTCGTCGCCGAGCGTGACGCGATCGAGCGCGACCATGACTCGCTCGCCATTCAAAAGCACTTGTTCGCGAGCGAAGGCGCCGCGTTCGCCGCGCAGATCGAGTGGGCGCTAAGCACGCTCGGTTTCGCGATTCAAGCGGCCGGCGATGGAGGCCGCGCGGGCGTCGCGCGTTGGAATGGACGGACGCTCGTGTTCGAAGGCCGGGGCTACCGCGGCGAGGCGAACGACGGCGAGATCTGGGTCTCGTTGCAGCGCAAGGTCAGCGAGTTCGTCCAAACGCATCGCGAACGGCCGAAGGGCCTGGCGATCGTCAACGCATTCCTCGACACGCGGCTCGAGGACCGGAGAATCGGCGGCCTGCCTGAGAAGCTGATCGCCAATACGCGCTACGATCATTATTGCCTTGTCAGCGGATTGCAGCTGCTCAACATGGCGCTGACCGCGCGCGCCGAACCTGGTCGCAAGGACGGGCTCGTCGAGTTGCTCTTCTCGACCGACGGCTTGTTGCGCGGTTTCGACGATTGGCGAATGCATCTACGACCCGGCGATGCGGCGGTGACGCGCGCCGACGCTGGAAGCGCGTCCCGGACGGCAGCCGCCTAACGTCGCGAAAATCGCCGCTGACGACGTCACGGCGAACGAATTAATCCATCCAAGTTTCGAGCGTTTTAGCGCGCCGACGACGTTCGGCGGCGTTATGCCGCTGACTCGTCGATTGATCTGTGTCATGGTACGGCAAAATTCCCCCAGTACTATGCAATTCGAGCCCATCATCCTCCGTGATGAAGGTAAATCCATGAACCAGACCAATCCGTTAGCGGATTATCTCGTCGATTCCTGGCAGCGCGGCATCCTGTTCCTCGACGTCCTCCGCCAGCGCGGCAATCAGTACGAAGAACACCAGGCCAAAACGGCGCCGCATGTCTTGGCGTTCGACTTCGAATTGGTGCTCGACGGCCGCACGCTGCCGCGTCCGGTGAATTACGGGCTGATTCGCGTCAAGCCGCCAGAGGGAACGCCCGTCGAACCACGCAAGGCCCCTTTCGTCGTCATCGATCCGCGCGCCGGCCACGGGCCGGGGATCGGTGGATTCAAGGCGGACAGCGAAATCGGCGTTGCGCTCAATGCAGGACACCCATGCTATTTCATCGGCTTCCTGCCCGAACCGATGCCGGGCCAGACGATCGAAGACGTGCTTCGCGCCGAGGCGGCGTTCGTCGAGAAGATCATCTCTCTTCATCCCCATGCCGACGGCAAGCCGATCGCCATCGGCAATTGCCAGGCCGGCTGGGCGCTGATGATGCTTGCCGCCGCGCGACCGGAGCTGTTTGGGCCAATCATGGTCGCTGGCGCTCCGCTTTCGTATTGGGCAGGCGTGCGCGGCGCGAACCCGATGCGCTATACGGGCGGGTTGCTCGGCGGAAGCTGGCTTGCCGCGCTCACCAGCGACATCGGTAACGGCAAATTCGACGGCGCATGGCTGGTCTCGAACTTCGAGAGTTTAAACCCGTCGAACACATACTGGAGCAAACTCTACAACCTCTACTCGAAGGTCGACACCGAGGCGCCGCGTTTCCTCGAGTTCGAGCGCTGGTGGGGCGGTCACGTCAATCTCAACGCCGAGGAGATCCAGTTCATCGTCGACGAGCTGTTCGTCGGCAATAAGCTGGCGCGAAACGGCATCGCGCTGACCGACGGAGCGACCATCGACCTTCGCAACATACGTTCGCCGATACTCGTCTTTTGCTCGCACGGCGACAACATCACGCCGCCGCAGCAGGCGTTGGGCTGGATCCTCGACCTGTATGAGAGCATCGAGGACCTTCAGAGCCATGGCCAGACGATAATCTATAGCGTTCATGAATCGATCGGCCACCTCGGCATATTCGTCTCGGCCAAGGTGGCGCGCAAAGAGCACGACGAGTTCGCGAGCAACATGGATTTCATCGGCGTGCTACCGCCCGGACTTTACGAGGCTGTGCTTGTCCCGCGCGAGACAGGCGGTGCATCGGCCGGCAAAGATGAAGATCCATACTCGATCCGCTTCGAGGCGCGCACGCTCGACGATATTCGCGCGCTTGGCACGAATAATGTCGAGGACGAACGACGGTTTCAGGCGGTGGCGCACGTTTCGAACGTCAATCGCGACTTCTACATGACGTTCGTCAGCCCGTGGGTTCGCGCCTTCAGCAACGAGGCGGTCGCCGAGCTCATGAAGCAGACGCACCCGGCGCGGCTGCAATTCGCCATGTGGTCCGACAAAAATCCCTTCATGCGCGTCATCGCCGAGATGGCCGAAAAGGTACGCGCCGAGCGCGCGCCAGTCGGAGACGACAATCCATTTCGGGCCATGGAGAAGGCGGTGTCGCGGCAAATCGAAAGCGGTCTGGACGCATATCGCGATGCCCGCGACAAGACGATGGAGCAGGCGTTTCTCGCCTGCTACGGGGCGCCCGCGGTACAAGCGCTCGCCGGGCTCGGCGTCGCGGCGGACGATCGTGCCCGTCCGCGATTGGCCGATGCCGATCATCAGCGGTTCGTCGAGGAACGCATCGCGCAGCTTCGAGCGGCGATCGCCGAGGGCGGTGCGCGCGAGGCGCTCACGCGGAGCTTGCTCTACATCGGCCTGCCGCGCGCGGCGGCCGACGAGCGCGGTTTCGCGGTTCTGCGCGCGGTGCGCGCGCGCCTGCCCGCTGATCAGCCGTTGCCGCTCGAGGACTTTCGGCGGTTGGTGCGCGAGCAGTTCTTCATGCTGCTGATCGATCAGCAGGCCGCCGTCGCCGCGCTGGCGCGGATGATTCCGGCGGATGCCGCTTCGCGCCGCGTTGGACTCGAGATCATTCGCGCGGTCGTCAAGGCCGCCGGCGCAGATCTTCCCGAAGTCGCCAAACGGTACGCGGAGATCGAGGCGCTATGGTCCGGCGAGCCGTCGCGGGCGGCGGCCAAGGCTGGCGAAGGGCTCGAGGACGGGGAACACGCGCGGCCGAGTCCGACCGCCAAGACGGTCGCGACCCGGCCACGCCGCGTGGGATGACTTGATCGGCCGCCGCCGTCGCGGCGCGGTTTAAGAACTCGAATCGGAAGGCAACTGAACGGAGAGGTCGATGGCGAAGGCTGCGATATTGAAGCCGGGCGATCTTGCGTCGATCGCGTCCAAGAAGCAGATGGCGGAGATCGAGAAGGACTTGGCGCGCATGCGCAAGCAAGAGGACGAGCAGAAAAAGCTGCAAGAAGCCTTCATGAGTCGCGAGGTCCATCCCGCCGCGCCGGACCGCCTGAACGCGGCGATTACCGCCGCCGCCGAGCAAGGCAAGAACGAGCTCCTCATCATACAGTTCCCATCGACCTGGCTCAGCGACGGCGGACGCGCAATCAACAACAGCGAGTCCGACTGGCCGCGCTCGCTGACGGGCTTCGCCAAACGCGCCTACGACTACTATACGGAGAACCTTCAACCGCTTGGCTATAAGGTGCGCGCGCAGATCGTCAATTTTCCCGGCGGCAAGCCGGGAGATGTCGGGATGTTCCTGTCATGGTGAGCGCCAAGGCTAAGTTGCCGGCCGCGGTGCCGACGGCGGGCAGCGCCGCGGGTCAGGGGGCGCCTCGGCGCCACGAGAAGTACGAGCGCTTGATCGCCGCCACGCACGCGATTCCGCCGATACCGACCGTCATCGCGCATCCCTGCGACGAATCCTCGATCGCCGGCGCCATCCAAGCCGCCGAAGCGGAGATTATCGCGCCGATCCTCGTCGGCCCTGCCGACAAGATCCGCGCCGCGGCCGACAAGCATCGACTCGATATCAGCCATTTCGAGATCGTCGACGCGCCGCACAGTCAAGGCTCGGCGGCGACCGCGGTCGAGTTGATCCGCGCCGGACGCGGCGAGCTCTTGATGAAGGGGAGCCTTCACACCGACGAATTGATGGCCGCGGTCGTCTCCAAGGCGACCGGCCTCAGAACGCAGCGGCGCGTCAGCCATGTCTTTATCATGGACGTGCCGACTTATTCGCAAGCGTTGTTCATTACCGACGCGGCGATCAACATCGCGCCCGACCTCGACGTCAAGCAGGACATTGTCCAAAATGTCATCGATCTCCACCGCGCGCTCGATATCGGCGAACCGCGCGTCGCGATCTTGTCGGCGGTCGAAACCGTGACCTCGAAGATCCCCTCGACGATCGAGGCCGCCGCGCTTTGCAAGATGGCCGATCGCGGACAGATCATCGGCGCCGAGCTCGACGGTCCGCTCGCCCTCGACAACGCCATCAGCCCCGATGCGGCGCGCATCAAGGGAATCAAGTCCTCGGTCGCCGGCCGCGCCAATATCCTCGTTGTTCCCGATCTCGAGGCCGGCAATATGCTGGCGAAGAACTTGACGTTCCTCGCCAACGCCGACGCCGCCGGCGTCGTGCTCGGCGCCCGCGTACCGATCATGCTCACAAGCCGCGCCGATAGCGTGCAGACCCGCATGGCTTCGTGCGCCGTGGCAGCGATCTACGCCCATCGGCTACGCGCCGCGCCCATCGGCCTCGCCTAGCGCCGATGGGCGACTCTATCCTTGTCATCAACGCCGGGTCTTCGAGCCTGAAGTTCCAGCTTTTCGACGTCTCGCGAAGCGCCGAACCGGTATTCGAGATCAAGGGCCAGATCGACGGCTTCGGCGTTCGGCCCCGGTTTCGCGCCAAGAACTCGCGCGGCGAGACGCTAGGCGATGTTTCGTACGCCGCCGCCGATGTCGCCGACAGCACGGCCGCGATCGCGAAAGTAGGCGCGTGGCTGCGCGAACGCCTCGGCGGCACGCTGCCGGCCGCCGTCGGACACCGCGTCGTGCACGGCGGACCCGATCACGCCGCGCCGGCGCTGGCCGACGCGGCATTGGTGCGCGAGCTGGAGAGATACTCTCCGCTCGCCCCGCTCCATCAGCCGGCCAATTTGGCGCCGGTCAAAGCGCTGCTCGCGCTCTACCCGCAGATTCCGCAGGTTCTGTGCTTCGACACGGCTTTCCACCGTGGCCATCCGGAGCTCGCCGACCGGTATGCATTGCCGGAATCGTTCTACGTTGAGGGAGTGCGCCGGTACGGATTTCACGGGCTGTCGTACGAATTCATCGCCTCGCGCCTGCCGCAGGTCGCGCCCGATATCGCCCGCGGGCGCGTCATCGTGGCCCATCTCGGTTCGGGCGCCTCGATGTGCGCGCTCGCCGCCGGGCGAAGCGTCGACAGCACGATGGGATTCAGCGCGCTCGACGGCCTGCCGATGGGCACCCGGCCGGGACAGCTCGATCCCGGCGTCATGCTCTACTTGATGACCGCCAAGGCGATGTCGCCGGGCGAGATCGAGCGGATGCTTTATCAGGATTGCGGGCTCAAGGGCCTGTCCGGCATCAGCAATGACGTGCGCGAGTTGCTGAATAGCGCGGACCGGCGCGCGCGACTGGCGATCGATTATTTCACCTATCGAATCGCCCGCGAGATGGGCGGCTTGGCGGCGGCGCTTGGCGGTATCGATGGGCTCGTTTTCACCGCCGGCATCGGCGAGAATTCGCCGGATATCCGCCGCGAGGTGTGCCGCCGCGCCGCATGGCTCGGAGTCAGGCTCAACGAGTCGGCCAACGCTCGGCATGGTCCCCGGATCTCCTCCGACGACAGCGCGATCGCCGTTCATGTGATTCCAACCGACGAGGAGTTGATGATCGCGCGACATACGGTCGCGGCGCTCGGACAAGCGGCGCCACGCGCCGTCGGAGGCGCTCGATGATCGATCCAGCGAAGACGACGCTCAATGGCAAGAAAGGCCTGGTCACCGGGATCGCCAACGACCAGTCGATCGCCTGGGGTTGCGCCAAGGCGTTCCGCTGGCTGGGCGCCGACTTGGCGCTCACCTACCTAAACGAAAAGACGCGTTCGTTCATGGAGCCGCTCGCCAAGGAGGTCGACGCGTCGATAGTGGCGCCGCTCGATCTGCGCGTCGACGGTCAGCTCGAGGCGTTGTTCGAGCGCATCGGGAGCGAATGGAACCGACTCGATTTCCTTCTCCACTCCATCGCGTTTGCGCCCAAGGAGGACTTGCACGGGCGGGTGGTCGACTGTTCGCGGGCGGGCTTTCTCATCGCGATGGACATTTCGTGCCACTCGTTCATCCGCATGGCGAAACTTGCCGAACCGCTGATGCGCGATGGAGGTACGCTGTTCACGATGACCTATTTCGGCAGCACACAGGTCGTCGAGGGCTACAACATGATGGGGCCGGTCAAGGCGGCGCTCGAGGCGACGTCGCGATACCTCGCAAGCGAGTTGGGTCCGCGCGGCATCCGCGTCCACGCCATCTCTCCCGGTCCGCTCAAGACACGCGCCGCATCGGGTCTGCCGGATTTCGACGATCTGCTCAACCGCGCCGCCGCGCGGGCGCCGGCGCGCACGCTGGTCGGGATCGAGGACGTCGGCGTCGCCACCGCGTTCCTCGCCACCGACGCCGCGCGGCTTATCACCGGCAATACGGTGTACATCGACGGCGGCTATCACATCGTCGATTGACGGCTTCGTCGGCCGCCGTTGCGGCGTCCTATTTCCAGAATTCTCGCGAGGCGATGCGCGCCCCCTCCGCCATCGTCTTCAATTTCGCCCATACGACGTCGGGATCGACCGCCGCCTGCCCCACCCAGGTGCCGTAGCCGCAATCGCTGCCGGCGATGACGTTCTCGCGGCCGGCAAGCCGGGCGTAACGCGCGATCCGTTGCGCCACAAGGTCGGGGTGCTCGATGAAATTCGACTTGGATTCGATGACGCCGGGAATGAGGATCTTGCCCGGTGGCAGCTTGACGCGCTCGAACAACGTCCACTCGTGGGCATGGCGCGGATTCGCCGCCTCGAACGAAATCGCGCTCGGGCGCGCGCCGAACACGATGTCGATGATGTCGGCCAGCGGTACGTCGCAATGGTGCGGCCCCTCGTAGTTTCCCCAGCAGACATGCATGCGGAGCCGTTCGACGGGGATGTTGGCGGTCGCGTGGTTGAGCGCCTCGACGTGCATGCGGGCGCGTTTGCGAAATTCCTTGAGATCGAGATCGGCGAATTGGATGTGGCGCCCCATGGCGAGATCGGGACAGTCGATCTGCAGAACGATTCCGGCATTGGCGACGGTTTCATACTCGTGACGCATCGCCTCGGCGATGGCGAACAGATACGCTTCATGGCTGGGATAGTGTTCGTTGCGAAAAAACAGCGAGATGACGCCGGGGGACGCCGCGCTCATGAAAGCGCCCGTCACCTTCGCCTGGCTCAATGCGGCCTGTAGGTTGTCAACGTCGGCTCGCGCCGCTTCGGGATCGCGCACCTCGATTGGCGCGTTGCACGCGGGCGTCTTACGCCGCGAGCGGCCGGGATCGCCGAAGACCCGTTTCGCCAGGTTGGGAAATTCGGCCAGATCCTGGTAGACGAAGGTGTTGCCGGCGCCGCCGAAGCCGCTAAGACGGTCCTTGATGTAGGTGGCGTAGCTTGGTTTCGACATTTCGCCGTCGTTGACGATGTCGATCCCGGACTCCGCCTGTTTCCCGACGATCTCGCCGACGGCCGAGCGTATGCGCTCCGCCAGCGCGCTACGGTCGATCGGTATCCCCTCTTCCTTGGCGTACATTGCGCGAATGAGATCCTGCGGCCGCGGCAGGCTCCCGGTATGCGTGGTCAGGAAACGTTCGCTACTGCGGAACATCGGTCTCCCCGGAGTTAGCCCGCGGGCTCAATTGGCCGCTTCGAAATTGGCGCCGAAATCCTCCGGCACGTTCGGTCCCCACACATAGAGCGCGTCTTCCGGCGGCCAGTTCTTCGCCTGCCACGCCATCTCGGCGGGGATGTAGTCGATGTCGGTGAAATACTCGACGAGGCTGCCCCATGGATCGCGAATGTAATGGAAGAAGTTCGAGCCGATGACATGCCGTCCCAGGCCCCAACCGTTCCGGTATCCCTTGTCGATCAGCCGGCAGGCGCCGATGCCGATTTCATCGATATTGGCGACTTCAAAGCTGGCGTGGTGGTATCCTGGTCGATCGGAAGCGATGAATCCGAAGACGTGGTGGTCGCTTCCGCCTTCGCAGTGAAAGAACGCGACGATGTCCTGCGATCGATCGGACAAACGCAGCCCGAGCACCCGGGTGTAGAAATCGACCTGGCGGTTCAAGTCCGGGCTGAAGCGCAGCGCGTGCCCGAGACGCCGCGGGTGAACCTTCGTGTCGCGGGCGGGAAAGCCGCGCGTACCGATTCGGGTGAAGTGCCCTGGCGTGTTGATCCGCCATTCGGGCGCCGGCGACCACGGCGCCGGGTCGGCGATTCTCACGTTGACCAAGAGTCCATCCGGATCGCGGAACCACAACCCGTCGCTAGGCGTCTCGTTCGGCGGATCGACCAACCGCGTGCCGTTCGCCTCGACCTTGCGTTTGATCCCATCGACGAGATCGGCGCGCGTGCCGAAGCAAACGTGATGCATGGTCCGTTTCGGTCCCCCGAGCAGCACGACCTGGTCTTGATCGCGGCCATGGCAGCGCATGACGATACGGTTGACCTCCTCGCGCCCGGCCAGCCCGAAATCGGAATAAAACTTTTGCCCGATCGTCGGATCGGGAACGGCAAGTGCAATGTGCTGTAGCGAGCGTATGGACATTGGCTGCGGCTCCTCTGGGTGTTGCGCCGGCGGCTAACTCGAGCGCCATTGTACGGCGCGCTGGGCGAAAGTCGAATTCGGATGCCTCGGCGTCACTGCGTTGTCGTCCGATCGGGCCCGCCGGCGTCTTCGCCGAGATACGCCTGCCGAACGTGCTTCTGTCGCAGCAAATCGGCCGGGGCTCCCTCGGAAACGACACGCCCCCCCTCGAGCACATACGCGCGATCGGCGATCGCCAGGGCCTGCGCGACGTTTTGCTCGATCAACAGGATCGACACTCCGCTGGCATGGACGTCGCGGATGACGCCGAATACCTGATCGACGATCGCAGGCGCCAGTCCCAGCGACGGTTCGTCGATCAGCAACAGTCGCGGGCACGCCATGATCGCTCGGCCGATGGCGACCATCTGCTGCTGGCCGCCGGACAGCGTTCCCGCCGTCTGCCGGCGGCGCTGCCGCAAGACGGGAAACATGCCATAGACGCGCTCGAGGTTCCCGGCCCGAAACCGCCGGGCGTCGCGCCGGTAGCAGCCGAGCTCGAGATTTTCCTCGACCGTCATGCCGGTGAACAACCGCCTTCCTTCGGGAATGATCGCCACGCCGCGCCGGCAGAGATCCTTGGCGCCGATCGTCATGACGTCTTCGCCTGCGAAGCGAAGCGAGCCCGAGCGGATCGGCAACAATCGCGCAATGGCGTTGACGAGCGTCGTCTTTCCGGCGCCATTGGGACCGACGACCGCCACCAGCTCGCCCGCGGCGATCGACAGCGACACGCCCCATAGCGCGGGCGCATCGCCGTAGGCGACATCGAGCGAATCCGCCTCAAGCATGCGCCGTTCCCAGATACGCCGCGACGACGCTCGGCTCGCGAATGACCGCACGCGGCTCGCCTTGCGCGATAACCTCGCCGTGGTTGAGGACGATCAATCGGTCGCTGATCTCAAGAACGGCGCGCATGTTGTGTTCGATGAAGACGATCGTCGCCCCTCCGGCCCGGATTTCGCGAATCAGCGCCAGGGCGTTAGCGGTCTCGCTCGGCGTGAGGCCGGAGAGGACCTCATCGAGCAGAATGACGCGCGGACGCGCGGCCAGCGCGCGGGCGAGCTCAAGGAATTTTCGCTGATGGAGATTGAGCTGCGACGGCAACGCCGTTTGGCGTCCGGCGAGGCCAACGAAGCCAAGCCAACGTTCCGCTTCGCGCCCGGCGGCCGCGTGGTCGAGGCGGGCGGCGCCGAACATGGCGGCGAGCGCCACATTCTCGGCGACGGCGAGGCGGGCGAAGGGTCGGGGAATCTGGTAGGTGCGCGCGACGCCGAGCGAGGCAATTCGATGCCCGCGGAGCGCCAAGAGATTGTCGCCGTCGAGGAACACGCGTCCCGCCTGGGGCCGGTAATAGCCGCTGATGACGTTGACCAGCGTCGATTTGCCCGATCCGTTTGGGCCGACTAGACCGAGAATCTCGCCGGCTTTCACCTCCAGTGTCACGCCGGCGAGCGCACGCACGCCATGGAAGGAAAGGTGCACGTTCTCACAACGAAGCAATGGCCGTTCGCTATACGCCGTGGATTGCGCAGCGAACGGCAGCATTGCCGATCGCGCGGCGATGGCGCCTTCCGGTGGACGCGCCCGCCGCCACGCCCATGCGGCGGTCCCAACCAAACCGCGCGGCAGGAACAGGATGACGAGTATCAGCGTTGCGCCGATTATCGCCCGGCCGGCCAACGCCCAATCGCCGCCGACAAAGGCGTAGTTGAGGGCGACAATGAACGCCGCGCCGATGCAAGGTCCCAGCCAATGGCGCGCGCCGCCTAGCACGCTCATCAGCACCACGAACAGCGGCACCGTGATCGAGAACGTCTCGGCTACGGTGACATAGCCGACGAAGATGGCATGAATTCCTCCCGCGACGCCGGCGAGAAAACACGACATGCCGAGCGCGGCCAATTTGAACCGGTAGGTCGGCACGCCCATCGTTTCGGCGACATCCTCGTCGTCGCTGATCGCAAACAGGCCGCGTCCCAGACGCGAGTATTGAACGACCGACGCGACCGCAAGCGTCGCAGCGGCGATCGCAAGCGCAAAAACATAAAGGGACGCGCTGGCGGTGTCGTAAACGCGGGGCGTCTCGACGCCGGCCAGAAAAACGCCGGGGCCGCCGTCGATGCCGGTGTTGAGAACGATCGTGGCGAGAACGAAGGTCACGGCGAGCGTCAACAGCGCGAACAGTTCGCCCCGCAAGCGCCGCACGCGGAAGACCACGGCGCCAACGATAAGTCCAAGAATCGCCGCAGCGACGCCGGCGGCGAGCCACGTCCACGCCACGGGGATGTCGAAACGTGAAGCGAGCGTCGCCGTCGTATAGACGCCGGCGCCATAGAACGCGCCATGACCGAAGGAAAAGTACCCGGAAAAGCCGCTGAGAATCGTCCACGACGTCGCGAGCGCCACCCACAGATAGACCAGGAACAGAAATGATTCGTAGAAAGCGGGCGGTCGCAGCGCGGGAACCGCCGCCAACGCCAATATCATCGACGCAAACGCGGCGAGTTTAAGGGAGCGGCGCATCTCAAATTCGATCGGGACGCAACAGCAGCACAAGTATCAGCAGCGAAAAGGACACCAGCGGCGCCCAAGCAGGCTCCGTCAACGCCATCGTCAGCGATTCGCTCACTCCGATCACCAATCCGGCGATAAGTACCCCCAGCGGATTGCCGAGGCCGCCAAGGATGACGACGGCGAAGATGACCCCTATCCAGGCGAAAATCTGCGCCGGGAATAAAGTGTAGATCATCGCGATGAAGGCGCCCGCAATTCCGGCGAATGCGGCGGCAAGACCCGATACAAGCAACGCCAGCCGCCGGTGATCGACCCCGAACGCCGCCGCCATGTCGGGGTCCTCGGCGCTGGCGCGCATCGCCTTGCCGGTATAGGTAAAACGCAGCATCGCCCACATGCCGCAGGTCAACACGAGCGCGACAAGAAGCATGCCCGCCTCGACGAGCGGAACGTACAGCGGCCCGAGGCGCCACGACGCGGCGCCATGATCGAGCTGCAAGCGCCGGAAATCGGCCGTCCAGATCCATTGGATGACGCTTTCGATAATCACCGTCATCCCGAACGTCACCAGCAGCGACGCGAACTCGCCGACCGCGAAGCGATGAAAGAAAACCTGCATCGCCGCCCCCGCCAGGAAAAAAAGGGGGACGATGGCGGCGAGCGCGGCGACGGGATGCAATCCGGCGACGCCGACAAGATGGTATGTCAGGTAAGCGGCGAGGAACGCCAGCGCGAAGTGCGCCAGGTTTATCAGCCGCAGGTAGCCCCAGGACAGGCTTAGCCCGAGGCCCAACAGCCCATAGAGCGTCCCGATGAAGACGCCGGACAGCAGCGATTGGCCGAGCAGCGTTGCGCTCGGCATTCAGTCGCGCCCGATCGTCGGATCGGCGGGCAGCGCGAGCATGAGCCGTCTTGCCCGCCGCCCGTTATTGAACCATCAATCGTGCGCCTGGGGCGGCAAAGTCCCTGGGCCACACCACCACCCATTTGCCGTCCTGTAGCTGCTTCACACGCATCAGGTCGTCGCCGTAATTGTTGGCCCCATCGAAGCGCAGGCGGCCGATAATCGTATCCACGCGGTTGCTCTTGAGCCACTGGCCGAGCGCCTTGTCATCGAGACTCTTGGTGGCGGTAACCGCGGCTTCGAGCAGCTGCCAGGCGACGAACGAGGCGGCGGCCTGCGTCTCGACCGAATTGTCGGGGAGCCCCGCCTTGGCGGCCCGTTCGTTGAATTCCTTGACGAACTCGGCGGCGACGGGGTTGTTCGTGAAAGGCGGGTGTTGCTCGAAGATGGTCGCCGCCAGCGCGCCCTTCGCTTCCGGCGCCTTGGCGGTCGGGCCGGGCGCGGGATAGAGATGGAAGTGGCTGGGGGGAACGTAGTCGATCTTCTTGGCCGCATCGAGCAGCATCACGCCCTCGAGGCCAATGGCGCCAATCCACAGGAAGTCCGGTTTGGCGTCCTTGACGCGGCTGGCGATCGGCCCGAAGTCGCGATTGCCGAACTCCCACTCGAGCCACAGCACCTCTTGCAGGCCGCGTTTCTTCGCGATTTCGCGCGCGCCGACCGACATGAAATGCACCGAGGGAAACTTGCTGGTGACGATGGCTACCGTCCTCGGCGGCTTTGCGGAACTGGCCAGCGCATCGAACAGCGTCGTCGGGAAAGTCTGCTCGGGCGTCGGACCCAGCGACCACGCCGGAAAGTGCATCTCGTATTTGGCGAGCGTCGGGATTCCGAACGTGTGATGAATGAGGATCTTGTTATAGCGCTGCGCCACGCTCATCGCCGAGAGGATGCCGCCGGTCGCATATGGGCCGATGATCAGATCGACCTTGTCGACCGTGACGAGCTGCTCATAGAGCGTGCGCGCCAGATCGGCTTTCGATTGGTCGTCCTTGAGCACCCATTCGACCGGTCGGCCGAGCAGTCCATCCTTCCTGTTGAGCCGATCGACGTATATTTCGCCGACGATCTTGTGGATGAGCGAGGTGGCGGCGAGCGGCCCGGTGAGTGCCAGCGTGCTGCCGATCCGCACCGGTTGGCCCGACGGCGCGGCATCGGCGTTCCATGTCGGGCATAGGAAGAAAGCGCTGAGCGCCAACCCAGCCAGCGCAGGGCGCAGCGACCGGAGCATGTCGGCCGCCGTGTCTCGGCAATTGCGTGCCATATTTTCCCTCCCCGTGATTCGCCCGCGCCGCGCACCCGGCGCTTGTTGCGAAGCTTTCGGCCCTAATCTAAAAGTGAGGCGGCGACAAATGTCAATGAAGTACAGAGATTTATGGTCGTTCGCCCCATCGTATCGACACTCGTGCCGAGCCCGATCGCCGATTTGAGTCAAGCGCCGGCGCGCCAGCAAATTCGGAAGGTGCCGCAATGGTCGAGATCATCGCGTCGATCCGCAACCGCAAGAGCGCGCGCCACTACGACCCCCGCAAGCTGCCGCAAGGCGAGATCGATCAGCTACTGGAGGCGTTCCGCTGGGCCCCGTCCTCGCTGAACCGCCAGCCGTGGCGCGTGATCGTCGCGCAAGGACAGCTTGCGTCGGACGCCTGGAACGCCGCGTTGAGCGAGACCAACCGCGCCTGGGCCACGGCGGCGCCGTTGAAGCTCGTCGTTCTGGGCAATCCCGAGGAGCAGCCCGACCAGCATGGACAGCACCGCTGGCTTGTCGATTGCGGCCTTGCGCTCGGTCAGATGCTGATTCAGGCCTGCGCGATGGGGCTCAGCGTGCGCGCCATGGTCGGGTTCGACGAGGAGCGTGCGCGGGCGGGCTTTGCGATTCCCGCCCCGTTCCGCGTCGTCGTCCTGGTCGCGGCTGGATACCCGGGTCGCGTCGAGACTCTGGCGCCGGAAGTTCAAGAGAAAGAGCGCCGCCCGCGCGTGCGAAAGTCGATTGCCGATATCGCCTTTGCCGACCGGTTTGGAGCCGCGTGGACAGCTTGATCGCGATCAACGATAGAGATCGGCGCGCGTCGGCGGCAGGCCCGAAAGATCGATGCCGCGTTTCGAAGCGAGCGTCTGAAAGATCCCCGCCCCACCGCGCTCGAAGGTGAGCGCGCAGCCGGCGAGGTAAAGCAGCCAGAGTCGCGTACGCGCGGCGCCTATTTCGCGCTCGGCCGCCTCGCGGTTGGCGGCAAGCCGCTCGCACCACAGCGTGCAAGTCCGCGCGTAATGTTCGCGCCATCCTTCGACATCGTGGATCTCGAAGCCATGTCGCTCGAAATTGGCAAGCGAAAGGCCGATATAGTCCAGCTCGCCGCCGGGAAATACGTAGCGCGTCAGCGCCGCGTATTCGCTGCGCTTGCGGCGGAATCGCTTCATGTCGCGCTTTGCGCGGCGCGCGATGGCGTGATTGAGGAGCAACCCGCGCGGACGCAATAGCGCGTTCATCTTGGCGAAATAGGCGCCGTGGTTATCGAGGCCGACATGTTCGAACATGCCGATCGAGGCGATCTTGTCGAAGCTTCCTTCGACGTTGCGATAGTCCTTGAGCTCGACCGTGACCCGGTCCTGGAGGCCGAACCTGGCGATTTTCTCGTTGGCGAAGGCAAGCTGCGCCTGCGACAACGTGATGCCGTGCGCGATAACGCCGTAACGTCGCGCGGCATGGCAGACCAATCCGCCCCAGCCGCAGCCGATATCGAGCATGCGGTCGCCCGGCGCGAGGCGAAGTTTACGGCATATCATGTCGAGCTTGGCGAGCTGCGCCTCCTCGAGCGAAGCGTCCCAGCGCGGAAAATAGGCGCAGGAGTATTGCATCTCGGGATCGAGAAACAGCGCATAAAATTTGTTCGAGAGATCGTAGTGGAATTGGATCAACGCCGCGTTGTCGCGGCCGCCCGACTCGCGTCCAGCGACGCGTCCCTGAAAGGCGTGATCGCCCCCGGCCGCCGCCGAGGCGAACAGGAATGGCCATAGCGTGGCGACGACGAGTCGCTTGTCGAGGCGGCGCAAGAGCCCCTTCGTGGTCATCGAGCCGCGCCGATGCGCGACATCGAGCAGCGTGCCGCCCTCGATCTCGAGCTCGCCCAGGGCGACAAGTTCGATCAATGTCGTCAATCGCGGCCGCCGCACCAAGCGGGCGACGGCGCCGGGAGACCGCACGGCAAGCACCGGGCTCCCGGGTCCGGTCACGCCGAGCGGAACGATCTCGCCGGTCCACAGCCGTACCGAGAGATCGGCCTGGAG
>DATFES010000297.1:0-5361 GCA_035250945.1 Alphaproteobacteria bacterium
GCGCCGGCGGCGGCACGCATATCGAGATTCGCGTCGCCAAGCCCAAGCCGAAAGACATGGCGTTCCTCGAGCAAGTCGGCGCCGAATTCCACAAGACCATCACGAGCGAAGTCGCAACCCTTCGGCGAATGCTCGAGGGGCAGAAGGGAGCCATTGCGGCGGTCGAAGAACCCGCTCTCCCCTCATCGGCGGACCGTTTCCTGACCCAGCCCGTCAAAGCGCCGTGACCTGCCGGCCGGGCTGCTCTTCCCGCGACGAATTCGAGAATGGTGCCGTAACCTTCGGGACCGAGAGTTGCCCGGCGTCGATGCGACCGCGACGCCCTAGGGGAACCGGCCACGAGCGCGCGAACGACGAGCGCGCATAAACGGATTATGCCTAGTGCATCTTGAGGCTGGGCTGGGTGACACGCTGCAGCCGGTTGGTGAGGATAAGGATCGCCGTCCGCCAAAGACCATGTAGCGCCATCTGGTGCATTCGATACAAGGACGTGTACGCGAAGCGCGCCGCGCGCCCCTCGATGCGATGTGTCTTGCGGAAAATACCGCCCATCAACGTGCCGAGCGCGGTGTAACGGCTCAGCGAAACCAGCGAACCGAAGTCGCGGTAGACATAGGGTTGCAGCGGCTTTCCCTCGAGGCGCCGGGCGATCGACTTGGCGAGCAGCGTGGCTTGCTGATGCGCCGCCTGGGCGCGCGCCGGTACTGGAAGGTCGCTTCCAGCCTGCGGGCAGTACGCGCAATCGCCCATGGCGAACACGCGGTCGTCGCGCGTGGTCTGCAACGTCGGGCGGACGACGAGCTGGCCGGTCCGGCTCGACTCCAGCCCGTCGATGTCCTGGAGGAAATCCGGCGCCTTGATGCCCGCCGCCCAGATCTTGATCGTCGCATCGACGGTTCGTCCGTCGGCAAGCTCGATGCGCGCCGCATCGACGCCGGCGACGCGCGCGCCGGTCAAGATATTGACGCCGAGCCGGTGGAGCGCGTCGGTAACCGACATCGATAGCCGCTCGGGCAGGGCGGAAAGAATGCGCTCGGCCGCCTCGATGACCGTGATGCGCAGCGCATCGGGACGGATCGGCACGCCGTAGCGGCTCAATTCTTCCCCCATGTGGCGTAGTTCGGCCGCCAGCTCGACGCCGGTGGCGCCGGCCCCGATGATCGCCACGGCCACTTGCCCCGAAGCGTCGCGCCCATAGAGCGCGCCCAGCACCGCAACGAGAAGATCTTGATGAAGCTTTTCGGCCTCGATCCGGTCGTCGATGAAGTGGCAATGCGCGCGGGCGCCGGGAGTGCCGAAATCGTTGCTGGTGCTGCCGACGGCCAGCACGAGCGTGTCGTAGGCGACCGCGGTCCGCGGCACCACCTCGTTGCCCGTCTCGTCGCGGATCGGCGCCAGCAGAACGCGCGTCGCCGCGCGGTCGAGGCCGTCCATGCGGCCGAAGCGGTAGCGAAAATGATGCGTCCGCGCGTGCGCCATGTAGTTGAGCTCGTCTTGATACGAATTGAGCGAGCCCGCGGCGACCTCATGCAGCAGCGGCTTCCACAAATGGGTCGGGCTGGCGTCGACCAGCGTGATGTCGGCGCGACCGCGACGCCCGAGCCGATCGCCGAGCTTGGTGGCGAGTTCGAGCCCCCCGGCGCCGCCGCCGACGATGACCACGCGATGCGGCGTCGCCTCCGACGCCGCGCCGGCTGCCGCGGGCGTGCGATCGTCCATGACCCTCCTGATGCGGCTGCAGGCGAGTATATCGGCAATCGCCGGTCGGTCACTCCACCGCGCGCTCGAGCACCGAGGCGAGGCGGCGGCCGAACGCCGATGGATCGGCGATCGGTTCGCCGGCGGCCAGCCGCGCTTGATCGAGCAGCAGGAACGCCGCGTCGTTGAGCCGCTCGGTGGCGCCGTCCTTGCCGACCGCGCGCGCCAGCTTGCCGATCATCGGATGGCGCGGGTTGAGCTCGAGGATGCGCTTGGACGTCTCGGCGAGTTGCTTGTGCTGGCGCATCAAGCGCTCGATATGAAGGTCGAGATCGTGCTCGTCGGCCACCAGGCACACCGCGCTGCCGGCGAGACGTTCGGAGGCGCGCACATCCTTGACCTCGTCCTTGAGGGCAAGCCGCATGAGCGCCACCAACGGCCCGATTTCCGCGACGGGCTCGGGTGGAGCGGCCGCCGTGCCATCGGCGAGGGGGATCTTCGACAAATCGACGCTGCCGCGGGTGATCGAGCGGAGCTTCTTGCCCTTGTAGGGACCGACGGCGGGAATCCAGAATTCGTCGATCGGGTCGGCGAGCAAGAGCACCTCGACGCCGCGTCGGGTGAATCCTTCGAGCTGCGGGCTGCGCGCCAGCGCGCGCGCGTCCTCGCCGGTGATGTAAAAGATATCCTCTTGGTTCGGCCGCAGGCGCTCGACATACCCGGCAAGCCCGGTCCAGCTCGCTTGCGCGCTCGAACGAAAACGCGCCAGCTCCAGCAGCTGGTCGCGCGGCGCGCCCGGCTCGTAGAGTCCCTCCTTGAGCACGGGGCCGAAATTCTCCCAGAACTTCGCGTAATCCTCGGGCGCATCCTTGGCCTTCTTTTCGAGCTCGCCGAGCACGCGCGCGACCACGCCGGCGCGGATCAGCGACAGGACCGGGTTGTGCTGCAACATCTCGCGGCTGATGTTGAGCGGCAGGTCCTCGGAATCGACGACGCCGCGCAGAAAGCGCAGCCAGGGCGGCAACAGATCGTCGCAGCGCTCGGTGATGAACACGCGCTTGACGTAGAGCTTGACGCCGTGCCGGCGCTCCGGGTGCCACAAATCGAACGGCTGCGCCGAGGGAACGTAGAGCAGGCTCGCGTATTCGATCTTGCCTTCGGCCCGCCAGTGCAACGTCAGCCACGGGTCGTCGAAGGCATGCGCGACGTGGTGGTAGAACTCGCGGTGCTGATCGGCCGAGACCTCGTTTTTCGGGCGCGTCCACAGCGCCGATGCGCGATTGACCGAGACCTCGCCTTTGTCGTCCTTGAGGACGATGGGAAGCGGGATGTGGTCGGAATACTGCGCCACAACGGCGCTGAGCTTGGTCGAATCGAGATACTCGACGGCGTCTTCGCGCAGATGAAGCGTCACCGTCGTGCCGCGGATCTCGCGCGAGGCCGGCGAAATGGCGAATTCGCCCTTGCCCTCGGAGACCCACCGCCAGGCCGCCTCCTCGCCGGCCTTGCGGCTCACCACCTCGACCCGGTCGGCGACCATGAACGCGGCATAGAAGCCGACGCCGAATTGACCGATCAGCGATACGTCCCTGCGCGCGTCCCCCGACAGGCTCTCGACGAAGCGCGACGTGCCTGAGCGCGCGATGGTGCCCAGATTCTCGACCAGATCCTCGCGGTTCATGCCGATGCCGCTGTCGATCACGGCGATGGTCCGCGCCTTGCGATCGACGGCGACGACGATGCGAAACGCGGCGTCGTCCTTGATCAGGTCGGGCTGGGTCAGCGCCGCGTATCGCAGCCGGTCGCTGGCGTCGGCGGCGTTCGAGATCAGTTCGCGCAGGAAAATCCGGCGATCGCTATAGAGCGAGTGGGCGACGATGTCGAGCAGACGGCCGACCTCGGCCTGGAAACTGAGCCGTTCCTCCGGCGGGAGCGCGGCGGTGCTCGCCATGGGGCGGTTCCTCCCTTTCGCGATTGGTTGCGGGCGGCGGGTATATGGGGAGCCGGCGGGGCGAATGGCAAGGGGGATACGCGATTTGCGACGCCCTTGCGCCGACCGGGGAAACGCCCGATCTTTTGGCGAGATATGTCGCCTGCCGCCGGCCGCTCCTCCGTCGATCGGTCCAGCACGGACCGCCCCCGCATCGTCGCGGTGCTCGGGCCCACCAACACGGGCAAGACCCATCTCGCCATCGAGCGGATGCTGGGCCATGCCACCGGCATGATCGGCTTTCCGCTTCGTTTGCTGGCCCGCGAGAACTACGACCGCATCGTCCGCCTCAAGGGCGCCGGCACGGTGGCCCTGGTCACCGGCGAGGAGCGGATCGTTCCTCCCCATCCGCGCTGGTTCGTATGCACCGTCGAAGCGATGCCGCTCGATCGCGACGTCGCGTTCCTCGCGGTCGACGAAATCCAGGTCGCCGCCGACCGCGAACGCGGGCACGTCTTCACCGACCGCCTGCTGCACGCGCGCGGCTACGCCGAGACGATGTTTCTCGGCGCCGAGACGGCGCGGCCGTTGATCCGCAAGCTGGCGCCCGACGCCGAATTCGTCGCCCGTCCGCGCTTCTCGACCCTCGCCTATATCGGGGCGCGCAAGATCACACGGCTTCCCCGCCGCTCGGCGGCGGTGGCTTTCTCGGCGGCCGAAGTCTACGGGATCGCCGAACTGGTGCGCCGGCAGCGCGGCGGCGCCGCGGTGGTGTTTGGGGCGCTCAGCCCGCGCACCCGCAACGCCCAGGTCGCGATGTATCAGGCCGGCGAGGTCGACTATCTGGTGGCGACCGACGCCATCGGCATGGGGCTGAACATGGACATCGACCATGTCGCCTTCGCCCAGCTGGTGAAATTCGACGGCAACGCGCCGCGACGGTTGTCGGCGGCCGAACTGGGGCAGATCGCCGGGCGCGCCGGCCGGCACATGAACGACGGCACGTTTGGCACCACGGCGGAGATCGGCGCGCTCGATCCGGCCGACATCGAGGCGATCGAGGAACATCGGTTTCCCGCGCTAACCGCATTCTATTGGCGCAACGATGCGCTCGACTTCACTTCACCTGGAGCCCTGCTCGCCAGCCTCGAGCGGCGGCCGCCGATGCCCGAACTGGTGCGCAAGCGTGACGCCGACGATCATCTCACGTTGGCGGCGCTGACCCGCGATCAAGACGTGGTCGGTCTGGCGCGTGGCCGCGCCGCGGTTGCGCTGCTGTGGGACGTCTGCCAGATCCCCGATTTCCGCAAATCGCTGTCGACCTCGCATGCCCGTCTTGTCGGCCAGATCTTTCGCTATCTGCGCGCGCCCGCTGGATTGCTGCCCGAGGACTGGGTCGCCGCCCAAGTAGCGCGCCTCGACCGCACCGAGGGCGACATCGATCTCCTGTTGTCGCGCATCGCCCACATCCGCACTTGGACATACGTCTCGCATCGCCCGGCGTGGCTCGCCGACGCACTCCATTGGCAGGAGCGGACGCGCCAGGTGGAAGACAAGCTGTCCGATGCGCTGCACGAGCGGCTGACGCAGCGCTTCGTCGACCGCCGCGCCGCCGTCCTCACCCAGAAACTGGCGCTGGGCGAGGCGTTGATGGCCGGCGTGACGCGCACCGGCGAGGTCCTGGTCGAAGGGCAATACGCCGGGCGGCTCGAGGGCTTCAATTTCGCGCCCGA
>DATFES010000313.1:0-2675 GCA_035250945.1 Alphaproteobacteria bacterium
CCGCCGGCGATGGCGAACATGCGCGCGTCGCGAACGTAGCGCTCCATTGGGTTGTCGCGCGAATAACCGGCGGCGCCCCAGATCTGCAGTGCGTCGTTTGTGACCGTGATCGCTGTTTCGGACGCCAGCACTTTGGCCTGCGCGGCGGCAAGCTGATCGGGGAATCCGTCGGGCGGCGCCGAACGCGCGGCGCGCCAGACGAGCGCGCGCGCCGCGGCGAGCGCGATGCTCATGTCGGCGAGCAGCCACTGCAGCCCCTGGAACTCGGCGATCGGACGGCCGAACTGCTGGCGCGACTTGGCGTAGGCGAGCGCCTTGTCGTAAGCCCCTTGCGCCAGCCCGAGAGCTACCGTCGCGGCGCCGACGCGTTGGCCATTATAGGCGTCCATCAGATCTCCGAAGCCGTGCGCGAGGCCGCGCGGCGGGACGAGCAAAGCGCTTTCCGCGACTTCGAGGTTGTCGAAAATGATCTCGGTTTCGGGAATCCCCCGCAATCCCATCGCCGGCTCGCGCCTGCCGATGACAAGCCCCTTCGGCGCGCCGGTCTCGAGATCGCGCTCGACGATGAAACCGCCGATCCCCTGTTCCGCGCCAGCTTCGTCGAAGACGCGGGCAAAGATCAGATGCAGCCGCGAAACGCCGCCGCCGGTGATCCAATGCTTGCTTCCATTGAGGATATAACCGCCGCCCTTGCGATCGGCGCGCGTCGTCATGTCGGTCGCGGCGCTGCCGGCAGCGGGCTCGGTGATGCAGATCGCCGGCTTGTCGCCGCCGAGCACGAGTTCGGCGGCGCGACGCTTTTGGCCCTCGCGGCCATAGGCCATGATCGCGCCGATCGCCCCCATGTTGGCTTCGACGACGATCCGCGCCGAAACGCCGCAATGCTTGGCCATCTCTTCGATCACCAGCACCGCGTCGAGATACGAGCGGCCATGTCCGCCGTAGCGTTGCGCGATGGTCATGCCCATGAAACCGGCCTCGCGGAGTGCGGCGACGTGGCCCCAGGGATAAGCCTCGCTGCGATCGATTTCGGCGGCGGCCGGCGCCATCACTCGGAGCGCCAAGGCTTGCGCACGTGCGCGAATGTCCTGCTGATCTTGTGTCAGGCCTTCGTCCATGCCGGATTTCCCTCGCTGCGGCCGCTCGTCGTCGCTGGCCGCATCTTTGGCCGCCGTCGGCCGGGGGTCAAGGCGGACACCATCGCCGCCGAATGCTAAGGTCGCTGCAGCGAGGAGCGCGCGAAGTGGGCGAACGATACCGGCGCGAGGGCGAGACGACGCTGATCGAGATCAAGTTGAACTCGATCCAACAGCTTTTCAACTCGCTCGATCCCTCGCCGTTTCACGAGAAGGACCTCGACGCCGACGCCGAGGACTACATCGTCGGCGCGGCGCGCGAATTCGCGACGCACGCGCCCCTCAAGCTGGTTTTCCATTTGCCGACAGACCACGTGGTGCGAGCCGAGACCGCCGGGCTCGCCGCGGCGATCCACAACTACTTTGCCTATCGCCGCGACATGACGTTGCGCGATCTGCGCTTTCAACTCCATCTCGGCCGGCATTCGCTCGTCATCGGTCTGGTGTTCTTGTTCGCGTGCATGGGGCTGCGTCAGCTTTTCTTCGTGCCGAGCGTGACCACGCTCGACCACATTTTCGCCGAGGGTATCTTGATCAGCGGTTGGGTGGCGATGTGGCGGCCGATCCAGATCTTTCTTTACGACTGGTGGCCGCTGCGGCGCATGGCGCGGGTGTACGACAAGCTGACGCGAATTCCCGTCGACGTCCGGGAGACTGGCTGATCTCCCCCGATCGTCGCGCCGCCGGCGCAGCGCGATCGCTCATTGCGTCGGACGCTTCATCCGCAGATGGTCAAGCAGACCCTGAAGGATGAACGCCGCCGCCATCTTGTCGACCAGCTTGGCGCGACGCGCGCGCGACAGGTCGGCCTCGAGCATCGTGCGGGTGACGGCGACGGTCGACAGCCGTTCGTCCCAGAAGGCGAGCGGCAGGTCGATCCGGGCCAGCAGATTGGCGGCGAAGGCGCGAATCGACTGGCACCGCGGGCCTTCGCTGCCGTCCATGTTGATCGGCAAGCCGACGATGACCGCGCCGACGCCGTGCTTGGCGATGAGCGCCTTGAGGATTTCGATATCCGACGAAAACTTGGTTCGGCGCAGGGTTTGGAGCGGCGAGGCGATGGCGAGCGTGGCGTCGGAAAGCGCCAGTCCCAGCGTCTTTTCGCCGACATCGACTCCCAGCAGCCGAGCGTTTCGCGGTAGCGCTTGGGCGAGCGCGGTGGGGTTGCGGATCGGCATCGGCGAATGATAACGTCCGGCCGCCTCGATGCAGCGCGCCGGCTCGATCGGCCCGGGCCGGCGCTGGATTTTGCAATTGAGCCGAGAGATACCGCATGTCGCTCGACAAAGCCACCGTGGCGCGGATCGCGACGCTGGCGCGCATTCGCGTCGCCGAAAGCGACCTCGATCGGATGGTGGGCGAGTTGCAGAATATTCTCGCGTGGGTCGAGCAACTCGACGAAGTGACGACCGACGGCGTCGAGCCGATGACGTCGGCGGTCGAGGTGACGTTGCCGCAGCGCGACGACACGGTCACCGACGGCGGGTACGTCGAAAAGATCCTGGCCAATGCGCATGAGCCGGTGGAAAGCGGCGCCGG
>DATFES010000321.1:0-4479 GCA_035250945.1 Alphaproteobacteria bacterium
CGTCGCCAACGGCTTCGCCACCGATTGGCAGATCGCCGATCAGAATTTCGTTGCGCTCGCCGACGACAAGAACCTCTTCCCTCCCTACTACGTGGCGCCGGTGATCCGTCAAGCGGCGCTGAAGACCTTCCCCAAGGCGGCGGACACGCTCGACCGGGTGAGCGTGTTGCTCGACAATCCGACCATGCAGAAGCTGAACGCGCAGGTAGAGAAGGACAAGCAGGAGCCCAAGGACGTCGCCAAGGCGTTCCTCAAGTCGAAGGGCCTGATCAACTAACGTCGCCAGCGGCGGCGCAGCGGGGCGCGCGGACCGAACGGTTCGCGCGCCTTTTGACGTTTTACGCCTTGACGCTGCTCAAGCTTCGACGGAAGGTCGCGCCCGACGCGGAAGAGGGGGCATGGCCGAAAACGTCGTCACGTTGGGGGCAACAGGGCTCGACCTCGAAGCGCTAATCGGCATCGCGCGAAAGGGCGCACGCGTTGTCCTTGCTGCTGCCGCGCGCGCACCGATCGCGCGGGCTTATGAGGTCGTCTGCCGGCTGCAGCGGGAGGGCGCAGCGGTCTATGGCGTCACCACCGGTCTCGGCGCGGCGGTCGACATCAGCACCGCCGGTCAGGATCCGATCGCCATCCAGACTCGCTTGCCGCATGCACGCAGCGTCGGCGTGGGACGAACCGCGCGGCGCGACGAGGTTCGCGCCATCATGGCCGCGCGCACGGCGACGCTGGCGCAAGGAGGGTCGGGCATCTCGCCGACGGCGCTCGACGCGCTAATAGCGATGCTGAACGCCGGGGTTCATCCGGTGACGCCGCTCACCGGGTCGCTGGGCGAAGCCGATCTGGCGCCGCTGGCGCATATCGCGATGCCGTTGGTCGGCGGAGGCGAAGCGGAGTTTGGCGGCGAGGTGCTTGCCGCAGGCGAAGCGCTCAAGCGGGCCCGCATCGTCGCCCCACGCCTTGGTCCGAAAGACGGGCTTGCCCTCGTCAGCTCCAACGCCGCTTCGATCGGCCTGGCGGCCCTCGCAGCCGCCGACGCGCGTCAGGCGCTCGATGCGCTGGCGATCGCCACAGCGATGTCGATTGAAGCCTATCGCGCCAATCTGACGCCCTTGGATGTTCGCGCCCAGGCGGCGCGTCCCGCCCTGGGCCAGCAAGCCGTCGCCGCGCGACTGGCTGCGCTTCTCGCCGATAGCACGCTGTGGCGGCCCGGCGCGGCACGCAACCTGCAGGATCCGCTCAGCTTTCGGATTGTCAGCCAAGTGCATGGCGCGGCGCACGCAGCCCTTGGCGCGGCGGTAGCGGCGGTTGAACTCGAACTGGCGAGCCGGGCCGATTCCCCGCTCGTCCTCGCCGAGGACGGCGTCGCGATTTCCACAGGAAACTTCGACGCCACGCATGTCGCGCTGTCGCTCGAGGCGCTCGGCCAGGCATTGACGCGGGTCGGCGCACTGGCCATCGAACGCTGCGCCAAGCTCATGTCGCCGCGGTTCAGCGACCTGCCGCGCTTTCTGTCGCCGGTTCAGCAAGGACGCACCGGTTTCGCGACGGTGCAAAAAACTTTGGCCGCGCTCGCCGCCGAAATGCAGCACTTGGCAAATCCGGCCCCAATCATCGTCATGCCGGTCGCCGATCGGGTCGAAGATTACGCGACGATGGCGACGATGATCGCCGACAAGACCGCCGGAATCGCGCTGCGCTTGCGCCTCGTCGCGGCGATCGAGCTGATGGTCGCAGCCCAGGCGTACGACCTCCGCGGCATCGCCGAACCCGGCGTCGGCGTCGCCGCCGCGCATCGGGCGGTGCGAGCGGTCGTGCCGCCGCTCGGCGAAGATCGCTCGACCGCCGCCGATATCGCCGCGCTCGAGACGCTGATCGCCTCCGACCGGCTCGCCGCCGCGGTTGCCGCGGCCCTGGCGGTCGGCTAGGAGAGTGCGATGAACTGGACGTTGACGCATGGTCCCGACATCGTGCTGGCGATCTGGCAGCACTTCGTGCTCGTCGGCGTATCGATCGCGATCGCTTTCGCCATCTCGCTCGCGCTCGGAATTTGGACGGCGCGGCGGCCGCGCGCCTATACCTGCGTGCTCGGGGTGACCGGCGCGATCTACGCGGTGCCAAGCCTGGCCCTGTTCGCATTGCTCATCCCGCTCGTCGGCCTCGGTCGCGTGCCGGCGATCATCGGGCTGACGGCGTACTCGCTGCTCATTCTCGTGCGTAACGTCGCGACGGGCCTGCGCGAGGTGCCGGCCGAGATCCTCGAGGCGGCCGAAGGCATGGGATTCGGCCGCGGGCAGCGCCTCGTTCAGGTCGAGCTGCCGCTGGCCCTCCCGGTAATCGTCGCCGGCCTGCGCATCGCCACGGTGACCGTCATCGGCATCGCCACCATCGCCGCCTATATCAACGCCGGCGGTCTCGGCGCCCTCGTGTTCGCCGGCATCGACCAGCGCTTCGCCGAGAAAATCGTCGTCGGCGGATTGCTCACCTCGCTCTTGGCGATCAGCGCCGATTTCAGCCTGTCGCGGCTGGAGCGGCGGCTGCGCGCCCACCGCGCGAGCTAAGGGGGCGAGGGGATGCTGCTCGACGCGGTCCATTGGATCGTCGATCACCCGCGCATCTTCCTCGACGCGCTCGAGACGCACCTGCTGTTGAGCGGGGCGGCGCTCGCGCTGGCGATCGCGCTCGCGGCACCGCTTGGCGTCGCCTTGACGCGATATCCGCGCGCAGCGTTTGCGACGATCAACGGCGCCGGCGCGATGCGGACAATCCCCAGCATCGCGATCCTCGCCATCATGCTGCCGTTCCTCGGCATCGGCTTCAAACCGTCGCTGGTCGCGCTGACCATCCTCGCCATTCCGCCGATCCTCATCAACACCTATGTCGGCGTGCGTCAGGTCGAACCCGATATCGTCGATGCGGCGCGCGGCATGGGCATGACGGCGATGCAGAGCGTCTTGCGCGTCGAGTTGCCGTTGGCGGCGCCGGTGATGTTCGCCGGCGTCCGCACCTCGGCGGTGCAGGTAATCGCCGGCGCGACGCTCGCCGCGTTCATCGGCGGCGGCGGGCTCGGCGATTTCATCACCGCCGGCATCGCGATCATGGATTTGCCGCGCCTTCTCGTGGGCGCAGTGCCGATCGCGCTGCTTGCCATCCTGACCGAGTTCGCCTTCGGCGGGCTCGAACGCGCCATGTTCCGGCGCGGGTGAGCGAGGCGCGACCGGCATGATCCGTCTCGAGGCGATCAGCAAGCGTTTCGCCGCACACCTGCGCCCGGCGGTCGACGACCTGACGCTCGACGTCCCCGAGGGCACCACCTGCGTGCTCATCGGGCCATCGGGCTGCGGCAAGACGACGACGATGCGCATCGTCAATCGCCTGATCGAACCGACCGCCGGCCGCGTCTTCGTCGCCGGCGAGGACGTAATGGGCATGGATCCGGTGGCGTTGCGCCGGCGCATCGGCTACGTGATCCAGCAAATCGGATTATTCCCGCACATGAGCGTGGCCGACAATGTGGCTACGGTGCCGCGGCTGCTCGGCTGGCCGAAGGCGAGAATCGAGGCGCGCATCGACGAATTGCTGCATCTCGTCGGCCTCGATCCGTCGGCGTTGCGCGCGCGGTACCCGCGCGAGCTGTCGGGCGGGCAACGTCAGCGCGTCGGAGTGGCGCGCGCACTGGCCGCCGATCCGCCGGTGATGCTGATGGACGAACCGTTCGGCGCCATCGACCCGATCACCCGCACGCGCCTGCAAAACGAGTTTCTCAAGATTCTGCGCGAAATCAGGAAAACGATCATTTTCGTCACCCATGATATCGACGAGGCGATAAAAATGGGCGATCGCATCGCCATCCTGCGCGATGGAAAACTCGTCCAATACGGCACGCCCGATGAAATTCTTACGCGGCCGGCCGACGCCTTCGTCGAGGATTTCGTCGGCGCCGACCGCGCCCTCAAGCGACTGTCGCTGGTCGGCGTCAAGGACGCCATGTCGGCCGCAGTCGGGGTCGACGGCGGGCCGGTAGTTTCGCCCGACACGACATTGCGCGACGCGCTGTCGCTGATGCTGGCGAAGGGCGCGCGCCATGCGCGGGTGGTCGATGGCGATGGGATGGAGCGCGGACAGCTTTCGCTCGAGGCGATCCTGGCGCGGATCAGCGACGGCGAGGGCTCGCGCTAGAGCGTGATCCGCTTTGTTGTAATCATGTCGCGCGCCCTCATCGTTCGACAGGCTCACGATGAGGGCATATTTATCAGTCCCCGCCCTGAGCGTGTCGAATGGCGTGGGGTAAAACCGGCGATTCAATCCCAGCGGATCATACTCTAGACGATCCGTGCGTACCCGGCCGCTTCCGCCGCGGCGGCGCGCTCGAGAATGATCCGATACTCGCCGGCGCTGGGGCGCGCGAAACCCTTGAGCAACAGCGCCGCCATGTGCGGCGCGGCCGCTCGGTCGTCGGCGAGGGCCACGAAAGCATCGCCG
>DATFES010000327.1:0-2821 GCA_035250945.1 Alphaproteobacteria bacterium
CGGCGATGCGCCAGCGTCGCCAGCTCTTCGGCGCGGCGCTGTTCGGTCACGTCGGTGGCGATTATTGCGTAACCGCCGGCGGCAAGCGGCGCGCCTTTGAGCTCGACCTTGCGTCCATCGGGCATGGCAAGCGGACAGCTATAGGTTCGGCGCCGGCGCAGGGCCTTGAGTCGCGCCGCGATCGCCGATTCCGCGTCGATATCGCCATAGGCGCCAAATTCGGCGTTATGACGAATCAGATCGATCACCGACGATCCTGGCTCGACCAACCGTCGCGGCAGCGCCAGCAGCGTTCGAAACGCGCGGTTGGCGACGCGCACGCGCAGAGCCTCGTCGACCAGACAGATTCCGCCGGGAATGTCGTCGATGAGCGGGGCGATCAGCGTCGCCGCCGAAGTTTGCCCGGGACGATTCGACGCTCGGCCGCGCGGCCGTTGCCTCGTCGCGGTGGGATGCGCCGGCCGGTCCTTCTTGCCCGCCATGGAGGCTCCTCGACAAGTTTCGGTCGATAATTACCGCCGAAGAACCGGGTTATGAAAGCTCCATATGCTTAATTTATCCAAGAATTAACAAAATTACTCGACACTCGGAAATAATTGAAACAGTTCCAGCCGCTTGGCGACGTCGAGGCGAAACGTCCCGCCGCCACACTCCGCGGCGCTGTTTCGACCCGTTCATGATGGGATACGCCCATGTCCACGCTCGCCTCGGATTACAGCTTGATCGCGCACGATCGCCCCATGCCGGCGGGCGACGAAACGTCGCGCCTGCTTCGTCGCACGGCCGAGGAAATCGTCGCCGGCTTTCTCGCCTGGCGCGCGCGCCGGCGTGACGCCCGGTTGCTTCGCCGGTCGCTCGCGGAAGAGCCGGCGGAGATCGAATTCATGCCGGTCGACGACAATGACGGCCGTCGGTTGGTCGTCGTTCTAACATCCGTGTTCCATCGGGACATACGGTCATGAACCCGATCGCGCTCAATCACGACGATACGGCCAGGATCGCTTCGATCGTCCCGACGCTGACGCCGCGTACATGCTCGGTACCGGCCAATCAGACCAGCGTCGCGTTTCTGGATGGCGAACGTGGCGAGCCGGTCGTCTTTCTTCACGCTTCGGCCAGCTCCGGAAACCAGTGGCGCAAGATCGCCGAGACGCTCGACACGCGTTTCCGCCCCATCCTCATCGATCTGTATGGCTACGGCGAGACGCCGCAGTGGCGCCATCGTCGGCCGATGCTGCTCGCCGACGAGGCGCGGCTCGTTCACGCGGTGCTCGACCGCGTAGGCGGGTCGGCGCATATCATTGGACATTCCTATGGCGGTGCGGTTGCCTTGCGTACCGCCGCCGACCGTCCCGAGCGGGTCCGCAGCCTTACGCTCATCGAGCCGGTGGCATTCCATTTGTTGCGGATGTCGCCAGCCCGCGACGCGGATTTCCTCGAGGTCTACGGTCTCGCCCGGGAGGTTGGACGGTTGGTCGTGGCCGGCCGGCCGGCCGACGCCATGCGACTCTTCATCGACTACTGGTCCGGCGAAGGGACATGGGACGCGATGCGCGCCGAGCGCCGCGAAGCGCTTGCCGCCTCGGCAACCAAGGTCATTTGCGACTTCCGCGCCGCGATCGCGGAGGATCGCATGCCGTCGGAGTACCGGCGATTTCCCTTCGCCAGCCTGATCGTCGCGGGAACGTGCAGCCCTGGGCCGACTCGTTCAATCGCCGGCCTTCTTGCCGGGATTCTGCCGCGTGCCGAGATGGCGACGATCGAGTCAGCGGGCCACATGGCGCCGCTGACCCACGGGGCCGAAGTTGCGGCGCTGATCGATCGGCAACTCTCCAACTTGGAGCCGGCGCTCCGTCGCTGCGCTTAAACCGCGTCCGACCGGACGGCGTAGGCGGGCGCATCGCGCCCGGCGCAACGCGTATGCTTACTTGGTCGCGTCCTCGACCGCCTTGGCCGCTTCTTCAGCGGTCTGGTCGATCTTCTTGCCGATCTTCTCGGCGGGCGCCTCCTCCTCGCAAGCGGCGAGCGTACCCACCGATAGCAGCGCCGCGATCAGCGCCGCGGTGGCGCGTGGCGCCCGGTTCCGGTCGATGATCAACATTAACCCCTCTTCTAGTGTACGAGTGATGTCGGCTCGGCTCAGCCCGGCGGGCCACGCCCGCGGAGGATCGCCGCCAGCCACGTCGCCACGAACAGCACCAGGAAGATGAAGAACAGGACCTGAGCGATCTGGCTCGAGGCGACCGCGATGCCGCCAAAGCCCAGAAAGCCGGCGACGATGGCGATGATGAAAAAGACCGCGGCCCAATACAGCATGACGCGCCTCCGTCATTTGTTCGTCGGATACCAGTCGCCGCGCTCACTCGCCGGCGAGTGCGAGCCGTAGCTTCTCGGCGCCGGCGTTCCGAGCCTTGGCATTGACCAGGACGTCGGAGGTATTGAGTCGCTGCCCGTAGTACGCCTGTGTCCATTCTTCGTTGAAATCGATTACCGACCCCTCGAGCGACAAGCCGCCAAAGAGGCCTTTGCTGCGCGAATAAGCGATGATGTCGGCCGCCATATTCGAGGCCGTTCCGGCTTCGACGCCGGCCCCGATGGTGGCCACGGCAACGCTGGCGTCGGCGCCCAGCTTGAATTGGTCGTGGCGCAACCGCTCCATCGCCCGGTCGCTCATAACGAGGAACACGGTTTCGGAGACTTGCGCGCCGATCTGCAGACCGAGGCTCGCTGACCCCAGCGTATAGAACGCTGGGTAGCTCCAGGCGCCGCTCTTGCCGCTTCGCTCGGCGACGATCGCCCGGCCGCCCTCGCCGCCGACGAT
>DATFES010000346.1:0-11210 GCA_035250945.1 Alphaproteobacteria bacterium
GGTATGCGCAAGCGATACGTCTCGATCCCACCGAGCGCGCCGCCATACGCCGCGCCGCGATCGTCGGTCGCCAATGCCAGCCGGTAGCCGCGCGCGGCGAGCACGGTCGCCAGCGCCTCGGCGGGAAACACGTGGCCACCGGTGCCGCCGGCGGCGAGCACGACGAGGGGGGCGGCGTTCATACGACCTCCGCCGCGCCGTAGCGCTTGCGGCTCAGCGCGAGAAGGAACCCCATGCCAAGCGACAGCGCCAGTAGCGATGAACCGCCATAGCTTATGAATGGCAGGGTCATCCCCTTGGTCGGCATGAGATGCAGCGTCGAACCCATATTGACGATCGCCTGCAGGCCGAATTGGGCAAGCAATCCAGCGATCGCCAGCAGGACGAAAAGGTTCTGCTCCTGCAACAACCGCGCAAAACCGCGAAGCACGATGAACGAAAACAGGCCGACGACCAGAAGGCACGCGAAGAGACCGAATTCCTCGCCGGCGACCGCGAACACGAAATCGCTGTGCGCGTCGGGCAGCACCGACTTCACCGTGCCCTCGCCGGGTCCGCGGCCGAACACGCCGCCGTTGCCGAACGCCTCGAGCGCCGTATTGACCTGATATGTGTCGCCCGATCGCGGGTCGAGAAAGCGATTGATCCGGCTCGCCACGTGCGGAAATACGAAATAGGCGGCGACGCCGCCGGCGGCAGCGACGCCTGCCAGCGACAGGACCCAGAACAGCCGCAGCCCGGCGAGGAAGAATTGCGTCAGCCAGACGACGGTGACGATCAGCGCCATGCCGATATCGGGCTGACGCAGCAAGAGAAAGACGATCAGACCGAAGAGCGCGATCGAGATGAGGTCGCCCGGAACGCCTTGCCGTCTGCGTTGGATGGCGAACAGCCAGGCGGCGACCACGGCGAAGGTGGGCTTGACGAATTCCGACGGCTGTAACGAGAACCCACCGAGATTGACCCAGCGCCGCGCGCCCTTGACTTCGGCGCCGATGACGAACGTCAAGGCAAGGAGAACGAGGCTTGCAGCCAGTCCGACGAGCGCCAGGCGGCGCACGTTCCTTGGCTCGAGCAGCGAGATGGCGAGCATGATCGCCAATGCTGGCGGCAGCAGGCCGAGCTGGCGGCGTACGAAGTAGAAAGGATCGAGGCCGATGCGCTCGGCCACCGGCGGCGTCGCGGCCATGGTCAACACGGCGCCGACGCCGATAAGCACAGCGAGCGCCAGAATCGTCCAGCGGTCGACGGTCCACCACCAGCGGCTGATCAACGAGGTATCGGTGCGGGCGAAGTTCATGCCGCGCCTCCAACGCGCCTGGCGCGGCCGTTTTCGGTCGCGGCGATCGACTGCACGAGGCGGCGGAACGCGTCGCCGCGCGCCTCGTAGTCGACGAACTGATCGAACGAGGCGCAAGCCGGCGACAACAACACCACGGCCCCACGCGTGGCGTCGTCACGGGCGTCGGCATGCGCTTTGGCGACCGCGGCGGCGAGATCGCCGCATTTGACGAACTCGGCCTTGCCTTCGAGCGTGCGCGCGAACTCGTCCGTCGCCTCGCCGATGAGATAGGCGCGGCGTAAACGCGGGAAGTATTCGGATAGACCGGCGATGCCGCCGTGTTTGGGACGGCCGCCGGCGATCCAGTAAATGACGTCGTAACAGGCGAGCGCCTTGGCGACGGCGTCGGCGTTGGTCGCCTTGCTGTCGTTGACGAAGGCTATTCCGTCGACATCGGCGACGCGCTCTTGGCGATGCGGCAATCCGGGATATGTCGCGATGCCGCCGGCGATCTTGTCGGGCGAAAGCCCGACCGCGCGGGCCGCAGCATAGGCCGCGGCGGCATTCTGCCAGTTATGCGCTCCCGGCAACGTCGTCACCGGCCGCAAGTCGATGACCTTGACCGCATCGCCGTGGATCGCGTCGTGTAGCACGCCGTCGAGGGCGTAGACGCCGCGCTCGAGCCTACGGCCCGACGACACGGCGATGACGTTCTGCTCGTCGGCGGCGACCAGCGCGTCGCGCAGCTTACGGCTCTCGGGATCGTCGACGCCGGCGACCGCCGTGCGCGGGCGGGTCTGACGGCGAAAAATATTGCGCTTCGCCGCAATGTAGCCGTCCATCCCGCCGTGACGGTCGAGGTGATCGGGACTGATATTGACCAGAATGGCGATGTCGTAGGTGATCGAGAAACTCAGTTCGAGCTGATACGACGACAACTCGAGCACGTAAAAGGCTCCCGGGCCGAGCGGCTGAAGACCAAGCGCCGGTGCGCCAATGTTGCCGCCGACCTCGATGGTATGGCCGGCGCGCTTGAGGATATGGCCGAGCAGCGCCGTGGTCGTCGATTTGCCGTTGGTTCCGGTGATGCCGATATAGCCGGCGTCGCGCTGGCTGCGCCCGAGGAGCTCGATGTCGCAGATCAGCTCGACGCCGTGCGCGCGCGCCTGCGCGGCGACGGGGTGCGGTGCGGGATGCGTGTGGGGGATTCCTGGGCTCAGCACTAGGGTCGTTATTTCGCGCCAATTGCACGTATTGAGATCGACTAACGCGATCCCTTCGGCGCGCGCCTTGGCGCGGCGGTCCTCGCTGTCGTCCCAGGCCCAGACCTCGGCGCCGCTCTTTGCGAGCGCGCGCGCCGCCACAAGCCCGGACTTGCCAAGCCCCATCACCGCCACCGGCAGCCCCGCAAAGGGAAAGACGTCGATCACGGCGCGCTCACCTCAACTTCAACGTCGAAAGCCCGGCGAGCGCCAGAATCGAGGCGATGATCCAGAAACGGATGACGATGGTCGATTCCGGCCAGCCCTTTTTCTCGAAGTGATGGTGCAACGGCGCCATCCGGAAAACGCGCCGCCCGGTCAACTTGAACGAGATCACTTGAACGATCACCGAAACCGTCTCGAGCACGAACAAGCCGCCGATGATGGCGAGCACGAGCTCGTGCTTGGTGGCGACGCTCACCGTGCCGAGCGCTCCGCCCATCGACAGCGAGCCGGTGTCGCCCATGAACACCATGGCCGGTGGGGCGTTGAACCACAGAAATCCGAGCGCGGCGCCGACGAGCGCCGAGCAAAGTACGGCGAGTTCGCCGGTGCCGGGAACGTGGTGCAGCAACAGATAGTTCGAGAAGATGGCGTTACCGGCGAAATACGATATGGCGGCGAAGCAGCCGGCAGCGATCATCACCGGCACGATGGCGAGACCATCGAGCCCATCGGTCAGGTTGACCGCGTTCGATGCGCCGACGATGACGAACATGGCGAACGGAACGAAAAACCAGCCGAGGTCGAGCAGCACCGATTTGAAGAAGGGGACGGCGAGCGACGTCGAAAGCGGCTCGCGCATCAGGGCGACGATCCACAAGACCGCCAATGCCGCGATCAAACCCTCGAGCGCCAGCTTGAGGCGTCCGGGAAGGCCCTTGGGGTTGCGCTTGGTGAGCTTGAGATAGTCGTCGGCGAACCCGATCCCGCCGAAGCCGATGGTAACGATCAAGACCGCCCAGACGTAGCCGTTGCGAAGATCGGCCCACAGCAAGGTCGAGACGCTGAACGCCAGCAGGATCAGAACGCCGCCCATCGTCGGCGTCCCTTGCTTGCTCAACAGGTGGCCTTCCGGGCCGTCGTCGCGAATCGGCTGACCGTTGCGCTGCTTCGAGCGCAGCCAGGCGATTATCCGCTGACCGAAGATGAAGCTGATGAGCAGCGCCGTGATCACCGCGCCGCCTGAGCGGAAGGTCAGGTAACGGAACAGGTTGAGCGGCCCGAACTGATCGGCCAAGGGGTAGAGAAGGTTGAAGAGCATTGTGCGTCCGCGGTCCCTTCAACCGTTGACGACGCGCGATGCGCGCGCGGTTCGAGCGGTATCGTCGCCACCAGAGTTGCCGTTCGCCGCCAGCAGCGTCTCGACGACGTGGCCCATGCGACTGCCGAGCGAGCCCTTGACCAGCACGACGTCGCCGGCGCGAAGCGCGCCCTTGACCAGCGGCGCCAGCTCGCGCGAATCGACGGCATGCGCGCCGCGTAGGCGATGCGGGAGCGCCGCGTCGAGTTCGGACATCAACCTGCCGCAGGTGAAGACAAGGTCGACTCCCTGGGCGACCAAGGCGCCCGCCAGATCGGCGTGCATGCGCGGCGAGTCGGGACCTAATTCGAGCATGTCGCCCAACACGGCGATTCGCCGGCCGCCGCGCCCGGGTGCGATCGCGCCAAGCACGGCGAAGGCGGCGCGCATCGACACCGGGCTCGCGTTGTATGCGTCGTCGATGAGCTCGCACGTGCCGCCGCGGCACGGCACGTGGTGGCGCTGGCCGCGGCCCTTCGGAGGCGTCATCCGTTCAAGCGCGCTCAATGCCGGCCCCAGGTCGGCGCCGAGGGCGTTAACCGCCGCAAGAACTGCGAGGCTGTTCAACGCCCAATGCAGCCCAGCGGCGCCGATGCGATAGGTCACGCGACGGCCATCGAGCGCCGCGACGACGTTGGTATCGACGGGCCCGACGACGGCATCGAGGAGCCTGGCGTCGGCGGTATCGTGCGCGCCGAATCCGATGACGTGGGTGAAGCCGCGCGAGCGGGCGCGCGCGGCGAGGAAATCGAAATACGCGTTGTCGCGGTTGAGTACCGCCGTCTCACCGCCGGCCTCGAAGATCTCGGCCTTGGCCTCGGCGATGCCGTCGAGTCCGTTGTCGGGAAAGAACTCGAGGTGCACCGGTTCCACGTTCGTCACGATGACGACATGCGGACGAACCAGGCGGACGAGCGGTTCGATTTCGCCGACGTGGTTCATTCCGATCTCGAACACCGCATAGGCGGCGTCGACCGGCAGGCGCGCCAGGGTGAGCGGGACGCCGACGTGATTGTTGAAGCTGCCGAGGCTGGCGTGAGTTTCGCCTTGCGCCGCCAGCGCCAGGCGCAGCGCTTCCTTGGTGCCGGTCTTGCCGACCGACCCGGTGACCGCGGCGAGACGCCCCGCGGCGCGGCTGCGCGCCGTTTTGCCAAGCCGGCGCAGTGCATCGAGCGTGTCCGGGACGACGATCAGGCGATCGCAATTGGGCAGGCCCGCGGGCGTCCGGGCGACGATCGCCGCCGGGGCGCCCGCGGAGAGCGCGGCCCCAACGTGGTCATGGCCGTCGTGACGCGGGCCTGCGAGCGCCACGAAAAGCTCGCCCGATTCGAGCGTACGACTGTCGATCGATACACCGCGCGCCGTCCAGCCGTCGGCGCCGGCGGTGCCTAGCGCTTCGGCCACTTGTTCGGCCGTCCACAACACGGCGCTCATTGGCGCCTCCCGTCGGCCGCGACGATGGCATCCTGCGCCACCGCGACGTCGTCGAATGGATGCACCGTCCCGCCGACGATCTGGCCGCTCTCGTGACCTTTGCCGGCGACCACCAGGACGTCGCCCGGCTCGAGTTCGGCGACGGCGCGGAAGATCGCGTCGCGGCGCGCGCCGATCTCGGTGGCGCCCGGCGCCGCGCCAAGAATTTCGCGCCGGATCTTCGCCGGTTCTTCGCCGCGCGGGTTGTCGTCGGTGACGATCGCGCGGTCGGCCAAAGCGACGGCGATCTCGCCCATGATCGGCCGCTTGCCGGGATCGCGATCGCCGCCGCAACCGAACACGACGACGAGACGTCGGCGGGCATGGGGGCGGAGCGCGGTCAGCACCGTTTCGAGCGCGTCGGGCGTATGGGCGTAGTCGACATAAATCGGCGCGCCGTTCAGCCGCGACCCGGCGCGCTGCAGGCGGCCGCGTACCGCGGCGAGGCGCGGCAAGGCCGCAAGCGCCTCGGCGACCGGCGCGCCGCAGCCGATGACCAAGCCGAGCGCCGCCAACGCGTTGGTCGCCTGGAACGCTCCGACCAGGCGAAGCTCGATCTGGCTCGGCCGCCCGTCGATCAGTAAGTCAAGCGCGAGTCCCTCGGCTTTGGCCGCCAACGTCACCAGGCGCAGCGATTTCGCCTTGGTTCCATAGTCGATCAGGCGACCGCCGCGCGCCTTGACCAGCGCCTCGAGATCGGCGAACTCGGCCGCGTCGGCGTTGAGAACCGCCACCCCTTCCGGCGCCATGACTTCGGCGAACAGCCGGCGCTTGGCGGCATAGTACGCCGCCATGGTCGGGTGGTAGTCGAGATGATCGCGGGTGAGGTTGGTGAACGCCGCCGCGCCGACGCGCACGCCATCGAGCCGGAACTGGTCGAGACCGTGGCTTGACGCCTCCATGGCGAGGTGCTCGATGCCGGCAGTGGCGAGCGCCGCGAGGTCGTGGTGCAGCATCACCGGGTCGGGCGTCGTGAGCGCGCCGGCGCGCGCGCCTTCGGGCGTGACGAGGCCAAGCGTGCCGAGGCTCGCCGCCCTGTGACCGAGAAGCGTCCAGAGCTGGCGCGTAAAATCGGCGACCGACGTCTTACCGTTGGTTCCGGTGACCGCGGCGATGGTCTTGGGCTGGCGCGCATAGAACCGTGCCGCAAGCCGGGACAGCGAGCGGCGCGGATTGTCGCTCTCGATGAGAGTGACGTCGGCCGGCACGTCGAGTCCAGGCGGCGCCAGCACGGCGATGGCGCCGCGCCGCAACGCGTCGTCGACAAACCGACGTCCGTCCTCGCGCCGCCCGGGAAGCGCGGCGAACAGGAAACCGGGCCGCACCAGGCGCGAATCCGCCGTCAGCCCCGAAATGTCGCGCACGATTGGCGGTCCGGCATGTCGTAGCGAAGTGTCGGAAGCGATCAACTCGACCAATCTCACGTCCTTATCGCGATTCGCTCGCGTCGCATACTTGAATGACCCATTCACGACGAATATTCGTCGTCGCGATTTCCTTTCAACGTTTCGCCGCACTCAGCACAAGCTGGTTGACCGACGTCGGCGCCGAGTCGTCGACCGGCTCGACGCCGAGGATCGACGCGATGCGCGAGACCATGCGGCCGACGGCGGGCGCCGCCGTCCAGCCGCCGGTCGCATACCCGAAGGTCGCCTTGTTCCCCTTTGGCTCGTCGACCATAACCAGCACCGCATAGCGCGGGTCGTTCATCGGGAATGCGCCGATGAACGACGAGATGATCGCGTTCTTCTTGTACGCGCCATGCTGGTTCTTCTCGGCGGTGCCGGTCTTGCCGCCGACGAGAAAGCCGGGCACGTTGGCCGCCTTGCCGGTTCCTTTTTCGACGACCAAACGCATCAGCTGGCGCACCTGCTCGGACGTGCGCGGCGCCATGATGCGCTCGCCGGGGGGCGGCTCGTCGTCGGGTCGCTTCAGGATGGTGACCGGGCGCAATATTCCGCCATTGACGACGGCGGCTGTCGCCTGGATGAGCTGCAGCGGGCTCACCGAGATGCCGTGGCCGAAGGCGACGGTCATGGTGTTGATCTCGCGCCACGGCTGCGGTGCGAGCGGTGCCGCGACCTCGGGAAGCTCGATCGCCGGCGCTTTCAGCAGGCCAAGCCGGCCGAGGAACTGGCGCTGGCGCGTGGTCCCGACGTCGACCGCCATCTTCACCGCGCCGATGTTGGACGAGTATTGGATGATCTCGGGCACCGACAGCCAGCGCCGCTGCGGCTTGTAGTCGGAGATGACGAAGCGCGACACCTGGATCGGCCGGGTGGCGTCGTAGCCGTCGCGCAGCGTCGTGGTACCGTAGTCGAGCGCCATCGCGGCGGTGAAGATCTTGAACGTCGAGCCGGGCTCGTAGGTGCCGAGAGTCGCGCGGTTGAAGCGCGTCTCGGGCGGCGCCAGCGCCGGATTGTTGGCGTCGAAATCCGGCAGCGAAACCATCGCCAACGTTTCGCCGGTGCGCACGTCGAGCACGACCCCGGCGGCTCCTTCGGCGCGAAACTCCTCGACCGTGCGCGCGAGCTCGTCGCGCAGAGCGTGCTGCAGCCGGATATCGATCGACAGCCGCAGCGGGTCGCTTGCGCCGCGCAGCGTCTCGTCGAGCGATTGTTCCACGCCAGCGAGACCGCGATTGTCGATGTCGGTGAAACCGACGACGTGACCGGTGAGCACGCCATGCGGATACACCCGGCGTTCCTCGCGCTGGAAAAACACCCCGGGAATGCCGAGGCGGTTCACCAGGTATTGCTGGCGCGGCGTGAGATTGCGCTTGACCCAAACGAAGCTGCGCTCGCCTTGGAAACGTTCACGGAGCTCCGACTCGTTCAGTCCCGGCAGCGTGCGCGCCAACTTGGCCGCGGCGTCGCCTGGATCGAGCAGGAGCCGGGGATTGGCGTAGAGCGACGCGGTGACAAGCGACGTAGCGAGCAAAACGCCATTGCGATCGACGATGTCGGCGCGCGTGAACTCGCGTCCCTCCGACTTCGGCGCGGCGGACAATTTCGGCTCGTGCGGCTCGCGCAACATCGTCACATCGACAAGACGCATGCCGACGACAAGGAAGGCGATGGCGAAAAGCACGCCGGCGATGACCACGCGCTGGTGCGCGGTCTCGAGCGATCGCTTGGCCGTTCCCTCGATCATGAGCTTGACTGGAAGCGCGCGCAGGACGTCGGTGAATTTGGTCGCCATCAGCGGCGTTCCTCGGACGAATAAGGGTGGGTAGCGAGCGACGGCTGCCCTCGACCGGCCGGCGCCGTCGCTTTCGGCGGCTGGCGCACGATATGCAGCGCCTCGGAGTTCGCCGAACGATCGTTCTTGTTTGCCCCCGGCGCCTTGCCGACGGGCGCCGCGCGCGTGCCACGCGTCGTGGGATCGAGCGCCGCGGGTTCGTCGACTGCGCCGCGCGCCGGGACATCGGCGACGCTGCCGAGCTGCTCGGGGCGCATCGGCTTGAGATCGAGGTGACGATTGGCAAGCGCCTGGAGACGCTGCGGCTGATTGACGTAACTCCACTCGGCCTTGAGGACGTGGATCGCCTCGTGTTCGGCCAGAATCGAGCGGTTGAGGCGGACGAGGTCGTCCTCGAGCGCCTGAACTTCGTATTTGAGATGAAACAGGCCGAATCCGGTGACCGCGGCGAGTCCGAACCACAGCAACGTCGAGAGGCGGATCATGCTGCGCGTTCCTCGGACCATGGCGGCGCGGCAGTACGCTTGGCCGCCCGCAGGCGGGCCGAACGAGCGCGCGGATTTTCGGCGATCTCCGCGATTGACGGCCGCATCGCCCGCCTGACGATCAGCTCGAAAGTCGGCGCCGCATGGCCGGCGAGGGGCTGGGGAAGGTGGCGCGATCCGCGATCCTCGCCGCCGCTTCGCTTGCGCAAGAAGGTCTTCACGGCGCGATCCTCGAGCGAGTGAAACGCGACGACGGCGAGCCTGCCGCCGCGCGTCAGCAGACGCTCGGCGGCGCGCAGGCCGCGATCGAGTTCGCCGAGCTCGTTATTGACGTGGATGCGGAGCGCCTGGAACGTTCGAGTGGCCGGGTCGACGGCATCGCCGGCCCTGCCGACCACTCGCCGCACGATTTCGGCCAGCTCGAGGGTGCGGGCGATCGGGCGTTCATCGCGGCGCCTGACGATGGCGCGGGCGATGCGGCGCGCCTGCTTTTCCTCGCCGTAGCGAAAGATGATGTCGGCCAGTTCGTGTTCCTCGAGCCGGTTGACCGCGTCGGCCGCGGAAGCGCCCTGCCGTTCCATTCGCATGTCGAGCGGGCCGTCGTGACGGAAAGAAAAGCCCCGGGCTGGGTCATCGATCTGCGGGGAGGACACGCCTAGATCGAGCGCGACGCCGTCGACTGCGACGATGCCGCGCGTGCTCAGCAACCGGTCCATCTCGCTAAAGCGCCCAGAAACGAGATCGATCCGGCCGGGGAAGTTAATTTGCAACTCGCGGCCGCGGGCGATCGCCTCGGGATCGCGGTCGATCCCCCAGACGTGACATTTCGCCGCTTCGAGCAAGCCGCGCGCATAACCGCCCGCGCCGAACGTGCCATCGACATAGATGGCGCCATCGCGCGGGGCGAGAACCTGGAGAACCTCGGCCAGCAATACCGGCCGATGCGCCGCCGCCGGCGCCCGATCGACCAGGGCAGGTGTCGCGCGCTTCATCGGCTCACCCTTGATCCGGCGTTCCGCCGGGCCGTTTGAGCCGCATCGTCAGGCCGTCGCGCTGCGCGCGAAGGCGCGCTTCGGATTTGTGGCGCGCAAAGTTGCCAGGCTCCCAAATTTGAAAGGTCGGTCCAGCGCCCACGAACAGCGCCTGGCCGTCGATCTTGGCGTGCTCGGCCAGTGGCCGCGGCAACACGATGCGACCTTCGCTGTCGAAGGGCAGCGGCTGCGCATCGGCGAACACGGTCATCGCCAAATCGGTTTGCTTGGACGAGAAGACGTCGAGCTCGTCGAGGCTTTGCGACATACGCTCCATGCGGTCGTGGCCGAAACACTCGATACTTGGAAAGGTGTGGAGCGGCACCGCGACAACCCCGGGAAAGCTCTGCATCGCGAGCGCCGCACGAAATGGCGCCGGGACCGACACGCGGCCCTTGCGATCGACCTTGTTCACAAATGTGGACAGGAACAACGCCATCCCATCCCCCCGGGTGTCACGCCAACATCCCCTGCCTAGATCATTGATTTCCCTGATCGAATGACCTTGGCGGCGTGTCCCTCAGCAGGCCGGCATCGAGACGGCCTGCCTATGGGACATCATGGGATATCATGGGACCATATGGGCGTCAATGGACTTTGGCAGTAAAAGCGCTGATTTGGCATGGGAATTTGGCATAAACCCAATCCATTTGCGCCCTGTCGCCTGTCCACCCACCAGATTTGGAGAGGGATTATCAGCGGAAATTAAGGCAAAAAATTGTTCCCTTTTTGTTCTTATTGAAGAATTACTTGGGCGACAACTTGGCACATAGACCTAAGGTGCGGAAACATCTCGGAAAAATACCGTCAAATAAAACGCCAGATGGCCTATAAGCCGGGTTCTGTCCCCGCGCGAGCGGGGGATGACCATTCCTCTAGGACGCCCGTTACCGTGCGTCTCACGCGACCGACCCGGGCGGCGGCCCGGAAACAGGCTTCCCGGCGCAATGCCGGGGTGCCGCCCCTATTTGGTCTTGCTCCGGGTGGGGTTTGCCGTGCCATCGCCGTTACCGGCAATGCGGTGCGCTCTTACCGCACCGTTTCACCCTTGCCTGCGAACCGAAATTCGCCGGCGGTCTATTCTCTGTGGCGCTTTCCCTGGGGTCGCCCCCGCCGGGCGTTACCCGGCACCCTCGTTTCCGTGGAGCCCGGACTTTCCTCGCGAACGGCCGG
>DATFES010000357.1:0-2738 GCA_035250945.1 Alphaproteobacteria bacterium
GAGATCGATCGCCGGATTGAGCGATTTGCCAACATCGTGGAGTATGTCGACGCGCAGGATGCGGTTCTCGCCGGTGAGCGTGTCGATCGCCGCCTCGCTGACCGCGGCGCCATAGGCGAAGTAGAAGAACGGCCGGCCCTCGCCCGTCGCGGCGTCCCAGCCGATTTTCGGCGTGGCGTAAAAGCCGGTCGCCGACAGAGGCACCCGCGCCAGATAGGCGTCGCGGATCGCCGTCTCGAAGGCGATCTCTGCGTCGCGCACCCGAATCCGGCCCGGCAGAAAGGCCACGCTGTCGGCGTCGGCCTGGTAGCGCTCGGCAAGGAACGCCGCGAGGCGACGCTTGATCTTGCGCACAGCCGCGCGGGCCGCCATGCCGTTGAGGTCGGCCCCCGACGAGGCCGCGGTCGCCGAGGCGTTCGGGACCTTGGACGTGGTCGTCGCCGAAATCTTGACCCGCTCGATATCGACTTGGAACTCCTCGGCCACCACCTGCGCGACCTTCGTGTGGAGGCCCTGACCCATTTCGGTCCCGCCGTGGCTGAGATGGATCGAGCCGTCGGTATAGACGTGGACGAGCGCGCCGGCCTGGTTGAGGAACGTCTTGGTGAAGGAGATGCCGAACTTGACGGGCGTGAGCGCGATCCCGCGCTTAAGGACGGCGCTGCGCGCGTTCCATTCCCCAATCGCGGCGCGCCGCTTCGCGTAGTCGGAGCTGGCGACGAGCTCGTCGACGATGTCCTGGATGATGCAGTCCTCGACCGCCATGTCGTAATGCGTCATGCGACGCTCGGTCGACGGCGCGGTCCGTTTATGCGCGTAGAAATTGGCGCGCCGTACCGCCAGCGGATCGAGGCGCAGGAAATGCGCGATCTCGTCGATCGCCCGCTCGACGCCGATCATGCCCTGCGGCCCGCCGAAACCGCGAAACGCCGTGTTCGATTGCGTGTGCGTCTTGCAGCGGTACGAAGTGACGCGGGCGGCGGGCAGGTAATAGCAGTTGTCGATGTGGAACATCGCGCGGTCGGCCACCGGCTGCGAGAGATCGAACGACATGCCGCAGCGAATGGCGTGATCGAGCTCCAGCCCGAGGATGCGGCCGCCGGCGTCGAAGCCGACGCGATAATCGATACGAAAATCGTGCCGCTTGCCGGTGATCGTCATGTCGTCGTCGCGGTCATAGCAGACTTTGGCCGGGCGGCCGGTGATCCGGGCGGCGAGCGCAGCGACCGCGGCCGGAAGATTGCCCTGGCTCTCCTTGCCGCCGAACGCGCCGCCCATGCGCCGCACCTCGACCGTCACCGCGTGACGGGCCACGCCGAGAACCTCGGCCACCTTGTGCTGGATCTCGCTTGGATGCTGCGAGGAGCAGAAGATCGTCACATCGCGGTCCTCGCCCGGCACGGCGAGCGCAGCTTGCCCCTCGAGGTAGAAATGCTCCTGGCCGCCGACATAGAAGCGTCCCTCGAGCTTATGCGGCGCCGCGGCGATTGCGGCGGCGGCGTCGCCGCGCCGCATGGTCACGGGCGGCTCCAGCAGCGACATCGCCGCCATCGCCTGGTCGACGGTGAGGATCGCCGGAAGATCGCTGTAGTCGATCGTGGCGAGCGTGGCGGCGGCGCGCGCCTGGTCGATCGTCTCGGCGGCGACGGCGAACAGCGACTGGCCGAAATATTCGACCAAACCATCGGCGAACATCGGGTCGTCGCCCTTGAGCGGGCTGACGTCGTTCCTGCCGGGAACATCGCGCGCCGTAAGCACGGCGGCGACGCCGGGTTGCGTGCGGACCTTCGCAAGCTCCATGCGCTCGATGGTCGCGTGGGCGCGCTGGCTCATGGCGATGTAGACCTGCAACGTTCCCGGCGGCTCGGGAATGTCATCGGTGTAGAGCGCTTCGCCGGTGACGTGCTTCACCGCGCTGTCGTGGCGCAACGCCGCGCGTACGCCGCCGGTGATCGTGGTCTTGCTCACGGCCCGGTCATCCGAATGCGGCGGCGCGCCCTGCAAGACGCACGGCCGGCGCACGCGCCTGCGACTCGAGATGGTAGCGGCGCAACAAGTTCTTTGCCGCCTGCATGCGATATGCGGCGGTGCCGCGCAAGTCGCCGATCGGCGCATAATCGCGCTCGAACATCGGCAACGCGCGCTCGATCGTGGCTTCGGTCCAAGGCTGGCCGGTGAGCGCCGCTTCGACGGCGCGGGCGCGCTTGGGCGTTTCCGCCATGCCGCCGAAGCAAACACGCGCGTCGATCGCTCGGCCGTCGTCAACGCGGACGTTGAAGCAGCCGCAGACCGCCGAAATATCCTGGTCGAACCGTTTCGAAAGCTTGTAGCACTTGAGACGCATCGGATCGTCAAGCAGGGGAACGTCGATCCGCTCGACGAACTCGCCTGGGGCGCGATCCTGCTTTCCATAGGCGATAAAAAAATCTTCGAGCGGCATGGTTCGCCGCGAATCGCCACGGCGCAAGACCAAACGTGCTCCGAGCGCGATCAGCGCCGGCGGCGTGTCGGCGATCGGCGAACCGTTGGCGATGTTGCCGCCGAACGTGCCGACATTGCGCACCTGAACCGCGCCGAGCCGGCGTATCAGCTCGGCGAAATCGGGGTAGTGTCGGGCGATCGCACTTTCGGCGTCGCTGTACGCGGCGGCGGCGCCGATCTCGAGCGCGTTCCCCGCGACGACGATCGTGCGCAGGGACGCAATCCGGCCGATGTCGATTATCGAATCGATCCGGCGA
>DATFES010000359.1:0-11504 GCA_035250945.1 Alphaproteobacteria bacterium
GCGACGAGCCGAAAAACACGAACCTTCCGAGCCGCGAAGAGATCGCCGAGCAGATTACAAGGCAACGGCTCGACCTTGCGGCGCGCCGCTATCTCCGCGATTTGCGGCGCGCGGCGGTCGTCGATATCCGCGTGTGACGACGATCACCCGCCGGGGCAGCGCGCGGCCGCTCCCGTTGGCGCTGACCATGGGCGAGCCAGCCGGGATAGGCGGCGAAATCGCTCTCAAGGCATGGCTGCGTCGTGGCGATGGCGTGCCGCCCTTCTTCGCCGTCGATGATCCCGCCCGGTTGGCAGCCGCGAGCCGTAGAATCGGCTTGCCGGTTCCGATCCGCGAGATATCGGCACCCGAGGACGCAGCGCGGGTATTTGCCGAAGCGTTTCCGGTGCTCGCGCTCACGCTTGCGGCGCCGGCGGTTCCCGGCCGGATCGATCCATCGAATGCGCGCGCCGTGCTGGCGTCGATCGATTGCGCCCTCGATCTGGTGCGTCAGGGACAGGCGGCGGCGATCGTCACCAATCCGATTCACAAGAAGACGCTCTACGACGCCGGGTTCCGTCATCCCGGACACACCGAGTATCTCGCCGAGCGCGCCGGCGGCGACGCTTCGCCGGTCATGATGTTGGTTGGCGGCGGACTGCGTGTCGTGCCGGTCACCATCCACGTGCCGCTGCGCGAGGCGATCGATCGGTTGTCGAGCGAATTGATCGTCGCACAGGGGCGTATTCTCGCCAAAGCGTTGATCAGCGACTGCGGACTGCTTCGTGCACGCATCGCCGTCGCCGGGCTTAATCCGCATGCCGGCGAGGACGGAGCGCTCGGCCGCGAGGAAATCGAGGTCATCGCGCCGGCGGTCGAGCGCCTGCGCGCGGAGGGCATCGACGCCATCGGCCCCCTGCCGCCCGACACGCTTTTCCATGCTGCCGCCCGTCCCCGCTACCATGCCTGGCTCTGCATGTATCACGATCAAGCGCTCATCCCGCTCAAGACGCTCGACTTCGAGCGCGGCGTCAACGTTACGCTAGGATTGCCGTTCGTGCGCACCTCTCCCGATCATGGCACCGCGCTCGCCATCGCCGGAACCGGCCAAGCAAGCGAGGCGAGCCTCGTCGCGGCGATCATGCTCGCGGGCGAGATGGCGGCGCGGCGGGCGTTGCGCTCGCGCGAGGTCGCCGTCTGAGCGCGGCCGATGACGACTGTATCGCCGCGCTCGCGGCGCTGGCGCCGCTGCGCGATGTCATTCGCCGTCTCGATCTCCGGGCCCGCAGGTCGCTTGGCCAGAACTTCCTGCTCGACTTGAACCTTACCCGGCGCATCGCGCGTGCTGCCGGCGACCTCTCGGCGGGAACCACGATCGAGATCGGCCCCGGCCCGGGAGGCCTCACTCGCGCACTGCTCGCCGAAGGCGCCGCCGAAATGATCGTTGTAGAGCGCGACCGACGCTGCCTGCCGGCGCTCGATGAAATCGCCGAGTCGTGCCCCGGGCGGCTGAAGGTCGTCGAAGGCGATGCGCTCGACGTTGCAGCACATGCCCTCGGGCGGGCGCCAAGGCGCATCGTCGCCAACCTTCCCTACAACATCGCGACCCCGCTGCTATTGAAATGGCTGGCTAACGCCGACGCCTTCGAGTCCTTCACATTGATGTTTCAGAAAGAGGTGGCGCGGCGGCTCGTCGCCCGGCCTCGAACGCCCGCCTACGGCCGCCTCGCTATCGCGACGCAGTGGCGCGCCGCGGCGCGTCTCCTGTTCGACGTCGACCCGCGCGCCTTCACGCCGCCGCCCAAGGTCGTCTCGACCGTCGTCCACATCGTGCCACGCGCCGCACCGTTGGCCCCGGCCAATGCGGAAGCGCTCGCGCGCATTGCCGCCGCCGGTTTCGGCCAACGCCGCAAGATGCTACGCGCCAGCCTGCGGCCGCTCGGCGTCGATAGCGAGGCGCTGCTTGCCCGCGCCGGGATCGCGCCCACGGCGCGCGCCGAGGAGCTGTCGATCGAAGAATTTTGCGCGCTCGCGCGCGCCTACGCGGCGGCCGCCGCCTAGAACGGCGTCGGGCTACTGACCTTCGCGAAGCCGCTTGACGAAATCGGCGAGTCCATTCTGGCGTTCGCGGCGCGAGCGTTCGGCGGAGAGGATTTCGCGCACGCGCTCGACGCTCTCGCCAATGTCGTAGTTGACGACCACGTACTGATAGGCGTCCCAGTGGCTCATCTCGTCGGCGGCCTTGGCCATCCGCTGGGCGACGACTTGCGGCGGGTCTTGCGCGCGCGCCTTGAGCCGCCGCTCGAGTTCGCGCGTCGAGGGCGGCAGGATAAAGACGCTGACCAGATCGCCCGGCATCCGCCCGTTAAGCTGCTGTGTCCCTTGCCAATCGATGTCGAACAGCACGTCGCGGCCGGCGACAAGCGCTTTCTCCACCGGCACCCGCGGCGTGCCGTAGTAGTTACCGAACACCTTGGCGTGTTCCAGAAGCTCGCCGCGATTGACCATCAGATTGAACTCGATCGCGTCGATGAAGAAATAGTCCACGCCCTCGACCTCCCCTGGCCGCTTCGGGCGCGTGGTCACCGAAATCGACATGACGACATTCGGATCGCGGCGCAGCAATTCGCGGCTGATGGTCGTCTTGCCCGCCCCCGAGGGCGAGGAGAGCACCAGCATCAAGCCGCGACGGCTGATTCCGATGTCGTCGCGGTCGGTCATTCGATATTCGCCGCCTGCTCGCGCAGTTGATCGATCGCGGCTTTCAGCGACAAACCGATCCGGGTCAGTTCAATGTCGGACGACTTCGAACACAGCGTGTTGGCCTCGCGGTTGAACTCCTGCGCCAGGAAATCGAATTTGCGTCCGATCGCGCCGCCCTCGGCCAGCAAGGTGCGCGCCTGTGAAACATGCGCGCGCAGGCGATCGATCTCCTCCCGCACGTCGGCGCGTGTCACCATGAGCGCCACTTCCTGCGCCAAGCGGTCGGGCGGGACCGGCTGCTTTTCGCCGAGGATTTCGGCGAGCTTGGCCTGCAGGCGATCGTAAATCGCCTCGGGTCGCGCGCCGGCGCACGTTGCAGCGGCGTCGGTCAGCCGCGCGATTTCGTCAAGAAGCTCGGTCATCGTACGGGCGAGCTGCTCGCCCTCGCCGGCGCGCGCCGCCGTCAGTTTGGCGAACGTTTCCTCGAGCGTGGTCAGCATCGCCCGATCGCGGCGCGCCCGCGCGTCCTCCGTCTCGGCCGGTCCATCGGCGAGCTCGACCACGCCGCGGACCGCGAGAAGGCCGTCGATCCGCGGCGGCGCGGCATCCACTTTGTCCTTGAGTTCGCCCACCAGCGCCAGCACTTGGTCGAGCGCCGCGCGGTTGATCTGCAACCTGCCTGCGGCAGCCTGACGATCGATCGACAAATTCAGCGAGAGGTTTCCTCGCGCGAATCGCTTTGCCGCGGCGGTGCGAACCTGGCCCTCAAGCTGATCCATTCCGAGCGGCAGTCGGCAGCGTATATCGAGGCCGCGGCCATTGACGCTCTTGGCTTCCCAGGTCCACGCGAAGGATTCGTCTGCCCCCGCGGCCCTCGCAAATCCGGTCATGCTTGCAATCGCCACTGTGCCCCCGGATCTGCCCACCAGATTTGGTGCTCCGTGATTTGGTCGGTACTATATTCGCTGAAGGCACCGGGAACAACGCAAAGCCTACGCATGCCGATGATCGAGCCGCGATCGCTTGTGATAACCGGCGCATCAAGCGGACTCGGCGCGGCGCTCGCGCGCGCCTACGCCCGAGACGGCGTTGCGCTCGCGTTGACGGGTCGCGACCGGCCCCGGCTTGCGGCGGTTGGCGACGCCTGCCGGCTGCAAGGCGCGGCGGTTCGCATCGCTGACATCGATGTTCGCGACCGTGATCGGCTCGCCGCGTGGTTGCGCGAGACGGACGAAACGCGCCCGATCGACCTCATTATCGCCAACGCCGGCGTATCGGCGGGAACCGGCGGCGGAGAGGAGAACGCCGAGCAGGCCGCGCGGATCTCGGCGATCAACGTCGATGGCGTGCTGAACACGGTTCTGCCGCTCGTGCCCCGGCTGGCGGCGCGACGGCGCGGCCAGATCGCGCTGATGTCGTCGCTGGCCTCGTTTCGCGGCTTTCCCGGCGCGCCGGCCTATTGCGCCAGCAAGGCGTTCGTTCGCGTCTGGGGCGAGGCGTTGCGCGGTGAGATGGCGGGTTACGGCGTCGGCGTGTCGGTGATCTGCCCGGGATTCGTCGAGAGCCGAATGACCGCCGTCAATACCTTCAGGATGCCGCTGTTGATGCCGGCCGAGCGCGCGGCGGCGATCATTATCCGCGGCCTCGCGCACAACCGGTCGCGCATCGCTTTTCCCTGGCGTCTCTATGCGGCGGTCCGGCTCCTCGCGGCGCTGCCGCCGCCTCTCATCGATCCGCTGTTGGCGCGGTTGCCGCGCAAATCCTCGATCAGTTAGGCAGCCGTGTCATTGACCGTTGCCGCCTCGCGATCGCTCCACTGCGCGCAGGCGGGCGACGTTGCGGTTATGTTCGGCAAGCGTTTTCGCGAAGACGTGCCCGCCCGATCCGTCGGCTACAAAGTAGAGTTCGTCGCTCTCGGCGGGCTTCAGCGTCGCTTCGAGCGCGCCGCGTCCGGGGTTGGCGATCGGGGTCGGCGGCAATCCATCGATGACGTAGGTATTCCACCGGTGCCGGGTCTCGAGATCGGCGCGCGAGAGCGGCCGGTCGAGCGCGCCCTTGCCGTCGGCCAGTCCGTAGACGACCGTCGGATCGGCCTGCAGCCGCATGCCTTTCTTCAGCCGATTGATGAAAACCGCGGCGACGCGCGGACGCTCGGCCGCGATCGAGGTTTCCTTCTCGACGATCGAGGCGACGATCAGCGCCTCATGCGGCGATTTGAAGGGCAAGCCGGGCGCTCGCTCGGACCAAAGTTGCGACAAGGCGTCGTCCATCGCCTTGCGCTGGCGATCGATGATGGCGCTCCGCTGGTCGCCCCGTGAAAAGAAATACGTCTCCGGCAGGAGCGCGCCTTCGCCGGGCGTGGCCGAAATTTCGCCTTCGAGGGCGTCGATTTGACGGACCAGCGCCACCACCTGCGCCGTGGTCAGCCCTTCGGCAACGGTGAGGCGGTGGACCACCGTCCGGCCGCTCGCCAAAAGATCGATAACGCCGCGCGGCGAAATTGCCGGCGGAAAACGGTACTCGCCTGCGCGCAAGACGCGGTCGCCGCCCGCCGCCGTCACGCCTAGCCGAAATGTCCATGGCTCGTCGAGAACGCCGGCGTCGACCAGCTGCTCGGCGATCTGCCCCATGCCCGCGCCGCGCACAATTACGACGGTGGCCGATACGGCGAGCGGGCCGGGTTCGTTGAAGCGCACCCACGCAATGACAGCAACGACGACAGCCACTCCGGCCGCCAAGCCCGCCGACGCGACGAGCCACAGAACCGTCCGCTTCACGGCCGTTCCCCCGCCGCAAGTCGAGTTATCCGCCGGCGATCGCTCAGCTCACCGCCTGGAAAACGAGCGAGGCATTGGTGCCGCCGAAGCCGAACGAATTCGACAACGCGCGACGCACCGGCCGCTCCTTCGCCTGATGGGGCACAAGGTCGATATCGCAGCCCGGAGACGGGTTCTCAAGGTTAAGCGTCGGTGGAACCACGCCATCGTTGATCGCCAGAATCGAGAAGATCGCCTCGACGCTGCCGGCAGCCCCGAGTAAATGGCCGATCGAAGATTTGGTCGACGACATCGATACTTTGTAGGCGTGCTCGCCGAACAAACGCTTCACCGCGCCGAGCTCGATTTCGTCGCCGAGCGGCGTCGATGTGCCGTGGGCGTTGATGTAATCGATGTCCTCAGGGTTGAGCTTGGCCCGCTTTAACGCGCCGGCCATCGCGCGATACGCGCCGCCGCCGTCTTCCGACGGCGCCGTGACATGATAGGCGTCGCCCGACATGCCATATCCGACCACCTCGGCGTAGATTTTGGCGCCGCGCTTCTTGGCGTGCTCGTATTCCTCCAGCACGACCACGCCAGCCCCTTCGCCCATGACGAAGCCATCGCGACCCTGATCCCAGGGCCGTGAGGCTTTTGGCGGATCATCGTTGAACTTGGTCGATAATGCGCGCGCCGCCGCGAAACCGGCGATACCGAGCCGGCATACGGCAGCCTCGGTGCCGCCCGCAACCATCACGTCGGCGTCTTCGAACTGGATCAATCGCGCCGCGTCGCCGATGGCGTGTGCGCCCGTCGAGCACGCGGTCACAACGGCGTGGTTCGGTCCCTTGAATCCGTAGCGAATCGACACCTGTCCCGAGGCAAGATTGATCAAGCTGGACGGAATGAAGAACGGCGACAGCCGGCGGGGGCCTCTTTCCTTCAGCGTCAGCGACGCTTCATAGATGACCGGAAGGCCGCCGATGCCCGAGCCGATCATCACTCCGGTGCGCTCGCGCCCCTCCTCGTCCTCCGGCTTCCAACCCGAATCCTCGACCGCCTGGGCGGCGGCAGCGATGGCGAAGATGATGAATTCGTCGTTCTTGCGCTGGTCCTTGGGCGGCACCCAATCGTCAGGATTGAACGAGCCCGACGAGGTTTCGCCGCGGGGAACCATGCCGGCGATCTTCGCCGGTAAGTCCGAGACGTCGAAGGCTTGAATGCCGCGAATCCCGGATTGGCCGGCGAGCAAGCGATCCCATGTCGGCTTGACGCCGCACGCCAGCGGCGTGACCAGACCCATACCGGTGATGACGACCCGTCTCATGGCGAACCTCGGCGAGCGTTGGTGCTATCGGTTGTCGGCCGGAGCCCGCGCTCGATACGGCCGACGAACTGCCCCCGCCTCATCGCGTTCGCGCCGCAATCATCGCGGACGCGACGGCATCATTTTTTATTCTGTTCGATGAACGCAATAGCGTCCTTGACCGTCGTGATCTTCTCCGCGGCGTCATCCGGGATCTCGCATCCGAACTCCTCCTCGAACGCCATCACGAGCTCGACTGTGTCGAGACTGTCCGCTCCAAGATCGTCGACGAAGCTCGCGTTCTCGGTCACCTTTCCCTCGTCAACCCCGAGGTGCTCGACAACGATCTTTCTCACCCGCTCCGTCACGTCGCTCATTGCATCGGCCCTTTCGCTTGAATCAATTGTTTGGGTCTTGGTTTGAATCTCGGCCCCGACCGCGCCCGTCGCGAATGGCGAGGCAAGCGGCGAAAGGCGAGGTGTCCTAACACAACCGGCGGGTCCTTGGCCAGCGCCCGGGGTCCCCCGAATCCCGGCCTATATCATCAACATCCCGCCGTTCACGTGCAAGGTCTGGCCGGTCACATAAGCCGCCTCGTCGCTCGCCAAGTAGACCACCGCCGCCGCCACATCCTCGGCCCCGCCGATTCGGCCCGCCGGGATAACCGACGCCAGACGGTCCTTCTGCTCCTGCGGCAATCCATCGGTCATCGGCGAGGCTATGAAGCCCGGCGCCACGCAGTTGACGGTGATGTTCCGGCTCGCCACCTCCTGCGCCAGTGCCTTCGACATGCCGATCATTCCAGCCTTTGCGGCGGCGTAATTCGCCTGTCCCGCGTTGCCCATGACGCCGACGATCGACGTGATGCCGACGATTCGGCCCCACCGGCGTTTCATCATGCCGCGCAGCGCGGCTCGGGCGAGCCGGAATCCGGAGGTGAGGTCGACGTCGAGCACACGCTGCCAGTCCTCGTCTTTCATGCGCAACGCCAGTCCGTCACGCGTCAGACCGGCGTTGTTGACAAGAATATCGACCTGTCCAAGCGCCACCTCGGCCGCCTTGTACATCGCCTCGGTCGCCGCGGGGTCGGCGAGATCGCCCGGCACGGCAAACGCGCCCGCGCCCATTTCGCCGGCAAGCGTTTCGAGCGCCGCGGTGCGCGTTCCCGACAGGGCCACCTTGGCGCCTTGACGATGGAGACCGCGGGCGATCGCGCCACCGATGGCGCCCGATGCGCCGGTAACCAGGGCATGTTTGCCGGAAAGATCGAACATTGCGCTCCGTTAGACCGTTTTGAGAAACGCCTCGATATCCGCCGGGCCTTGCAACGACATCGCGGTCAGATCAGGCTGAATGCGCCGCGCCAGGCCCGAAAGGACCTTACCGGCTCCCAATTCGACTAATTCGTCGATCCCTTGATCGGCCATGTAAAGCACGCATTCGCGCCAGCGGACGAGGCCGGTCACTTGCTGCACCAGTAGCCGGCCGATCGTCGCCGGATCGCTCTCGGCCTGCGCGGTGACGTTGGCCACAACCGGAACCCGGGGCGGGGCGATCGTCACGCGCGCCAACGCTTCGGCCATCGCATCGGCCGCCGGTTGCATCAGCGCGCAATGGAAGGGCGCGCTCACCGGCAACATGATCGCCCGCTTGGCGCCCTTCGTCTTGGCGATTTCGGTGGCGCGCTCGATCGCCGTACGTGCCCCGCTCAACACGACTTGGCCCGGCGCGTTGTCGTTGGCGACATCGCACACTTCCGCCTTCCCCTTGGCGTCCGTCCGTGCGGCTTCAGCGACTTCACGCGCCGCCGGCAGATCGAGCCCGAGCAGCGCCGCCATCGCCCCCTCGCCGACTGGCACTGCCTTCTGCATCGCCTCGCCGCGCCGACGCAAGAGGCGGGCGGCATCGGCGAGCGTCAATGCGCCGGCCGATGCAAGGGCGGAGTATTCGCCGAGCGAATGTCCGGCAACGAATTTGGCGGCCTTCGACACATCGACCTTGCCGTCCCTCTCCAGAACGCGCGTCACCGCCACGCTGACCGCCATCAGTGCCGGCTGGGCGTTGGTCGTCAGCGTGAGCTGCTCTTCCGGTCCCTCGAACATAATCCGGCTCAGACTCTGTTTGACCGCCTCGTCGACCTCCTCGAACACCAGACGGGCGGTGAGGAACGCTTGCGCCAGATCACGCCCCATGCCAACCGCCTGCGAGCCCTGGCCGGGAAAGGTGAAGGCTCGAACTTTGCTCAATTCCCCGCCCCCCCTTTACGGAATCGCCAACGCCGGCGTAAGCCGGCGGTCACTAATCGGCGCCAAAGACGCTGTCAAGCCACGCCCCCTGAGCCAGTCCGCCGCCGCCGGCTATTGTGCCTAAAGCATTCTCGGAGGCTTGTTTTATATCGGCGCGTCTGCGGCTCGGTTTTCCTCGCAATTCGGCCGCGGGCGCGTGCTTGCGCCATCGACCCAACTGTGTATAGTCCGGCCCTTCGTTCGGACCGTAAAGGTCGGAATGCTCCTTGCCGGCCCGAAAATTACAGGGTCGGCTTGGCCCGGGCGGCCGGCCCCCTTGGCGTTGACGAAGGTGGCACGGCGCCGAGCCGCGAATAACCATGGGGAGTCGATCTCGGATGCCGTTCTACGAGAATGTGTTCATTGCGCGCCAAGACATCACGAGCGCCCAGGTCGAGGCGTTGACCGACCAGCTCGTCGCCCTCCTCAAGGAGCGCGGCGGCGACGTCAAGAAGCGCGAATATTGGGGCCTTCGCAATCTGTCGTTTCGTATCAAGAAAAACCGCAAGGCGCATTACGTGTTGCTCAACATCGAGGCGCCCCCTCCGGCGCTCCACGAGATGGAGCGCACGATGCGGATCAACGAAGATGTGCTGCGTTTTCTTACGGTCAAAGTCGACGCGCTCGAGGATGGCCCGTCGGCGATGCTCCAGAAGCGCGACGAACGCGGCGATCGCGACCGCGAGCGCGACCGCGATAGGGATCGCGGCCGTCGGCGCGATTTCGAGACCGCTGATGCGCCGCCGCGCACGACCGAAGGAGAAAACGCATGAACGCGCCAGCAAGCGGCGGTACCCGGCGTCCGTTTTTCCGTCGGCGCAAGAGCTGCCCGTTCTCGAGCCCGAACGCACCGAAAATCGATTACAAGGACGTCCGGCTCCTGCAGCGCTTCGTCTCGGAGCGCGGCAAGATCGTTCCGTCGCGAATCACGGCGGTTTCGGCTAAGAAGCAGCGCGAACTCGCTCAAGCGATCAAGCGCGCCCGCTTCCTGGCCCTGCTGCCCTACGTGATCAGCTGACCCGGCGGCCCCGGCAACGGGGCCAACACGGGGTCGACCTGCGATGCCCGCCTTCATCCCATGGACGCTCGCCGCCGGCGCCACGAGCGCGGCGCTTTACGCCATGCTGCTGACGGGGCCGCTCGGGCTTTCGACGCCGCTTGGCGTCGGCGCCCTCATCGTCCCGTATTTCGCCCAGATTCCGTTGTTCGCCATCGGTCTTTGGCTCGGCGTCGGCGGCGCGGCGCTCGCGGCCGCGCTTGCCGTGGCTGTCTTGCTAGCCCTTGGCGGCATCGTATTCGCGCTGGTGTTTCTCGTCGTCAATGCGGCCCCAGCCGTTTTCATGACGCATCAGGCGCTTCTCAATCGCGCCGATGGGCATGGCGGCGTCGAATGGTATCCGGCCGGAAGGTTGCTGACCTGGATCATCGCGATGGCGAGCATCGGATTCGCAGCGCTGACCCTCTATTTCATCGACGAGCCGGGCGGCCTCAAAGCCATCATCGCCGATGGGATTCGCGTTTCCGTGCGTTTCGAAGGCGCTCCCGATGCGATTACCGCGGCGAGCGAGGGAATCGCCAATATTTTCCCCGGAATCGTCGCGCTGTCGTGGATCGTCATGGTCGCCGCGAACGCCGCCATTGCGCAGGCGCTGCTAACGCACCTTGGCGTCAACCGGCGGCTGGCGCCCGACATTGCGTCGCTGCAGCTGCCGCAGGGCCTGCCGGTCCTCGCCGCGATTTGCGGGCTTGGCGCGTTCATGCCGGGACTGGCCGGATTCCTCGGGGTCAATCTGGCGATAATCCTCGCCGGCGCGTTCGCTTTCGTCGGATTGGCGGTGGTCCACACCGTCGCCCGCCGCTGGCCGAACCGGCGGCTGTGGTTGATCGCCGTCTACATATTCGTGCTCGTCTTCGGCTGGCCAGTATTGGCGCTGGCGCTGTTGGGCCTCGCCGATCCGTGGCTCAATTTGCGGCGCCGGCTTGGCGGCGGCTCGTCGAGCACGTGAAGCGCGGTTGAGAGGAGGACCGATCGATGCAAGTGATTCTACTGGAGCGTATCGAGTCGCTGGGACAAATGGGCGACGTCGTGAAGGTCAAAGCGGGATATGCGCGCAACTTCCTGCTGCCTCAAAAGAAGGCGATGCGCGCGACCAAAGAGAATCTGGCCTATTTCGAAGGACAGCGCGCGCAACTCGAGGCGCACAATCTCAGCCGCCGTCAGGAAGCCGAGGCAGTGGCGCGGAAGCTCGACGGCCTCAACGTCGTCGTGATTCGCCAAGCGGGCGAAACGGGACAACTCTACGGATCCGTCGGCACGCGCGATATCGCCGAAGCGGTCACCGCCGCCGGATTCAGCATTGCCCGGCGCCAGGTTCTCCTCGATCAGCCGATCAAATCGCAAGGTGTGTTCAAGACCCGCGTGCAGCTCCATCCCGAGGTCATCGTCACCGTTTCGATCAACGTCGCCCAGTCGGA